>JAISOY010000190.1 GCA_031275285.1 Bacteroidales bacterium
GTAAAAAACGAATACCGGAACCGACAGGTAAGACAGGAACACGAGAAAAAGATATCCGAAGAACTGATCGATCGGTTCGACGTCAACAAGGAGAATGTCGATAAAAATAATTTTAATCAACATCTGGAAACTGAATTGAATAAATTGGATGTCGATCTCAAAACGATTTTTTATCTTCGCTTCAGAGAAGATATGAGTATAAAGGAAATTGCAGAAATAGTAAATTGTCCGGAAGGAACGATAAAGTCGCGTTTGTTTTATTTATCAAAGCAACTTTCCAGAAAATTATCTTATTATTATATCCTAAAGTGAGTATTCAGTGTTATTTATTTTTTAGTCGAATTGATCAGTTTGATTACATCTGATAAATATGACATCAATTTATTGGGTATTACTTAATTCTTTAAAAATAAGCAAATGAACGAAATTTCAAGTAAAGATCTCGACAAGCTTGAAAGCTTAATAAAAAGCAGGCAATTTCCAGAATTGTCAGCAGATGAACAGCAATGGGTGCTCCAATATCTTGACGAGGACGAGTATCGGAAAATGGCCTCATGGTATGGTTTTTTATCAGATGAGAAAGATCAGGTTGATGAAATAGAACCATCGCTTTCTTCAAAATTGAAGCTGGATGCAGTTCTGAAACAGTCAGGATCAAAGGAGAAAGCAGGATTTTTCAGTAGACGGATTCCTGTATATCGATCTGTTGCAGCATCTGTTATCTTCTTTTTACTGGGGATGGGCGTTCAATTTTTTATTCCGCCAAAAGGATCTGATGCCCAGAATTTCAAAACAATAATGCAAAATATGCCGGAGGAAAGAATGGAGCCAAAAGATACCTTTACCGGATACCAGGAAATTCTTGCGTTGAAAAATCCCGAAATGTTGGATTTGAAAACCCTTGCAGAGTATAATGTGCAACAGGTGAGGAAAACATCAAACGGCCGAAGCCTGGGTAACGACTCTGTGGTCCAGAAGTTGTTGGTTACTATCAATTAAGGTTCACCTTACTGAAAAATATCCGGTAATGCGTTTAAAAAAAAATGAAACCATCGGAGCGTGTGGAATAGATTGCGGACTTTGTCCAAGATTTTATACCAAAGGAGATTCGCGATGTCCGGGATGTGGGGGAATGAATTTCAAAGACAAACATCCCACATGCGGCGTCCTGACCTGTTGTGTCATAAAAAACGGATTTGAGGTTTGTGCTGAATGCAAAGATTTCCCCTGTAAACGATTTGATGCTGAGAAAGAAGGTTATGATTCATTCGTCACCCATCAAAAAATGTTTGTGAATATGAAAGACATTAAAGAGAACGGGATGGAGCATTTTATCAGGCGTCAAAAGATACGGATGGATATTCTGGATGATTTATTGACCCATCATGATGATGGTCGTGCAAAAAGTTTTTTCTGCCAGTGTTGTGCTTTATTACCTATCGGAAAACTACAGGAGATACACCATGATGTGAAGGGCCTGGATAGGCAAAAGGAATTGAAAGAAAGAACCGGGCATATCAGGAAAACTTTAACGAAAGTAGCGGAATCTGAACAGATTGATTTAGGTTTAAAGAAGAAAACAAAAAAATAGATGTATGGAAAAAGATGGTCAGGTAATGTTGCTGAGAAATAAAGAGATCGAACCTACTGGGGAGGTCCTGGAAAATGCTCTCGGAGAGGAGGTTTTTGGCGTTTGTAAGGAATTATTGGAGATCGTTACAAAAGAATTCGGTTTGGAATATGAGTGGAGATATTATAATGATGGTAAAGCATGGCTTTGTAAATTAACTAACAAGAAGAAGACAATTTTTTGGCTTTCAATTTGGGAGAAATATGTAAAAACGAGTTTTTTTTTCACACAGAAAACACGTTCCGGAGTTTTTGATTTACCGATAAGTGAGAAAATTAAAGAGGATTTTGATCGATCTGAAGCTACTGGAAAACTGATCCCATTGATTTTAGACCTGAAAAAGAAAGAACAATTGAAAGATTTTCAGGAGCTCGTAAAATATAAAAAAAGCTTAAAGTAGCTGAAAAAATAGACCTAAACAGGATACCTGTGATTTAAAACCGGAATTCCGTATTCAAATGATGCACAGGATTCCGGTTTTAATCATTGATTATACCAATTTCAATAACTCTTCAACCAGGTTATCTGCTCCTTCTGCGACCTGTGAAATATTGGCATCCAGCATGTAACAGGGAGTAGTGGCGATCTTATGTTTTTTATCTACTGTGACTTCACAGTGAGAAGTAGTATGGTGTATGGCTCCCTTTTTTTCTGCTGCATCCGACGCTCCGCACGGACTTCCCAGTGTCAGTTCAACACCTTTAAGAACATCGGCAATCAGGATAGGAGAGACACACATGGCTCCTACGGGTTTTCCGGCATTATGCATCTCCCTGATGGCTTTGGAGACTTCCTGGATCACTGTATATCCATCGCCTTTAAAGGCAAAGTCAGACAGGTTCTTTGCCGCACCGAAACCTCCTGCAAATAAAAGGATATCATATTGCGATGCATCAAAGTTAGTCAGGTCTTCAATATTACCGCGGGCTATTCGTGCTGATTCTACCAGTACATTCCGTTTTTCAGGCATCTCTTCTCCGGTGATATGGTTGACAACATGGTGCTGTGGAATATTGGGCGCAAATACCTGATATTGATGTCCTCTTTTGGATATGGCAAGCATGGCCATGGTTGCTTCATGGATCTCGGCTCCGTCATAAACACCGCAACCGGATAAGACAATTGCAAATTTTTTCATAGCGATTCAGGTTATTTTGGATAATCGTGGAAATTATCCGGTTTATATAATGACAAATATTTTATCCCCTGTCCTGGATTACCTTACGGACAGGAAACAAATATAACCCATATCCCTGAAAAAATCAAGGCTTATTATTCAAATCTTTGGAAATCGTTTTTTAACGTCACCATTTTGATGGCAGTAACAGCCGCTTCTACACCTTTATTTCCGAGCTTTCCGCCGGCACGATCAAGCGCCTGCTCCTGATTAAGGGTCGTAAGGACGCCAAAAATAACAGGAATTTCAAAATCAATGGATACTTTCGTCAGTCCGGTAGTGACACCCTGGCAAATATAATCGAAATGAGGCGTTTCTCCCTGGATCACACATCCGATACATATTACTGCTTCAACAGCAGTGTATCCCGCCATCATCTGTGCGCCTGAAGTCAATTCAAAACTTCCCGGGACGTAACGTAATGTGATATCGTTAGGGTCGATGCCCTGCTTGGTCAATAATTCTATGGCACCATCCCTTAAAGCGAAAGTGATTTCATTGTTCCATTCCGAAACAACGATACCTATCTTCATTCCTTTGGCTGAAGGAACTTCTTCCGGATTATATTGTGAAAGATTCTGGGTGGCCATGCGTAAAGTCTTAAATGAATAATATCCGAATGTTATCTTTTAAATGCAACGTTTTTCGGGTGTTTTTCCGTATTTCTTTTCGGTTAACTACCCTGTTGTTGTTTTATTTCCACACGGGTAAGGTACTTATCAATACTCCGTCCTTCAGTACTGCTGGAATATTCTTTCTTGATACGATTGAATGATTCGGCAGCCTCTTTGTACCGTCCTTGTTGTTCCAGTAATATGCCTGCTCTCAGCAGATATAATGGTGTGGTAAACTCATTCTTTTTATTATCGGCCGCTTTTTTATAAAAACTGATCGCTTTGTCGATATCTTCGAGTCCGGCATAAGCATCCCCGATACCTCCCAGTGCTATGCTGGATAAGATAATATCTTTTGATTTGAATTTAGCCAGATAATCGACTGCCGACTCATATTCACCTAAGTTTAAGTAGCATATCCCGGCATAATATTTGGCCAGATTGGCAGACGGAGTGAACTTGTAATCACTGACGATGTCGACAAAACCTAGATTGTTTCCATCGCCATCCAGCGCCAATTCCCAATTATCGCTTTCGAAATATTGTTCGGCAGGAAACATTTGCTCTGCAGCTTCATTAGATCTTTTCTCGACATAGTAACGTTGAAATGCCATGTAAAGAACCACAATAGCCAATATGATCCCTACAGCCCACATAATGTGTTTCTGATAAGTTTCCAGAAACTGTTCTGCTTTGGTCAGGGCATGTTCTACGCCTTCTACTCTTACTTCGGCTTTATCACTCTTTTTCTTAGACATAAGAATTTATAAGAATTTTTAAATTTTGCGCAAATGTATGAAATCCGATTGAATTAATAAAGGAATAATGTTAAAATGTTTCTTCAAATATCATCCTGCAAATTATCATTTGTCAATAATTCATTTTGGGAAACCCAGTTTTGGTCGGGTTATTTTCTCTTTTAAACGGTGTGCTGGAACTTTTTTATAAGTACATAAACATCAGTACAGGCCTTTCTTTCTTTCTTTCTTTCTTTCTTTCTTTATTATAAGTTCGTAAAATTACGAATTTAAAAATTTGATCTTTGATGATTCGATAATCTTTGGTTATTAAGAATTGTAATTCAATACTTTTGAAGTAATGTCAGCAGCTTTCGATCCAGTTGGTGTCCATACCAGTTTTCATAATTTACATCTTTCCTTCCCGAATCCAGCATTCCGAAATCCCCCCGGAAGTTCCATAATCCCCATCCGATACCATGTTCAGTCAGGATACTGAGCTGGTCGTTGAACCAGGCCAGAAACACGTTATGAGGTGTTTCCCGGAAACATCCGCATTCACCGCAGTGTACTCCCACCCCCTGTTTGACCAGATCGGTCCATGGCCGGTAAAAATTTTCAAGCACTTGTCTGTTGAACTCCTGTCCATCGATTTTTCCCGGCCAAACGGGAACAGGTGCATCATCCGGATTTTTCCAGACCCAACTAGCACGGTAATGGGAAACAAAATGGGGGTAGTATCCTCTACAGCTTTGCCCGATATTCAGGTCGGTCAGTTCGGGTATTACCAGTGAACCGCCATGATTGCCGTCTGCTACAACCAGCCTGTCCGGTGTTTGCTTGTGGATCACATTCAGGCAGCCGATGGCTATCTTCCGGTAAATGTCGCCCGGAACAGCTTTTGACGGTGAGAACTGGTCGTTCATATCCTCCTTGAAACATGGTTCATTGACCAGATCAAAACTCAGAAGCTTTGGTGATACATTTTTGAAGCGCTTACTCCACATATCCCAATGGGTATAAAACGCGTTTTGCGCCTCTGTATCTTTCCATAAATTGAAGGGTTCATGGAATCCTGCATTGATACAGAAACCGGGAGCACGATGCAGGTTCAGACTCACATGCAACCTGTATTTATTGGCCATATATACCAGTTTTTCCACAGCTTCGACCGCTTCTTCCCTGAAATCGACTGTTTCCTCAGGAGTGATCAGTTTTCCGCTTTCCTGCGTATATTTCAAATAGCTCGGATATGCCATCGGGATACGGACAAAGTCAAAGCCCCAGTCCGACATCCATTTGAAATCATCTTCGGTGGATGCATTTCTCTGCCCGGGACGATACGGATGAGGAGAAAAAAAGTCGAGGACATTGAACCCACGCCACCGGGGTAACTTGTTTTTCGGGGCTGTAGCAAAAGAATGGATATTGCCCGACAATCCCAGCAAAGCAGCAGCCATGCCGCTTTTTTTTAAGAAATCCCTACGGTTAAAAGCATTCATAAGTGTGAAACTTTAAAATAGAAGATGGTCAAAAATACAAAATACAGAGCAGAAGAATAATTTGTCGGAATATTTTGTGTGTTAAAATAACTTAAATATTATCTTTGGATCGCCGGAGCATCATTCGGGCAATGTTTTGAGTGTTGATTTTAATCGCTTTTAACCATGAAGAAATATTCTATATTCCTGTTTTTTTTGTTTTTGCCATTACTATCGGTAAACGCTGATCCTTTGATCAGGATCTTTACGGATGAAACAGACCTGGTATTGCAGGTCGCTCCTAACGGAAGATTATACCAGATCTATTTCGGAACCAGCCTTTCCAACGAATCGGAGTTTCAGAACCTGCCATATTATGTTGGTTCGCAGAAAGCGCATGTGCAGGAAGTATACCCCTGTTCGGGAATGGAAGATTATTTTGAACCGGCTTTTGCGATCCGGCATAATGACGGGAATATGACTTCCCTGTTGAAATATGTCTCACATGATGTGAAGAAGGTCGATCAGAATGTAACAGAAACGGTGATTTTTATGAAAGATGATGTTTACCCGCTGGAAGTGAAGTTGTATTATGTCACTTTTGGAAAAGAGAACATCATTAAGTCATGGACGGAAATCAGGCATCGGGAGAAAAAACCGGTAACCATCAGTCAATATGCATCTTCCATGCTTTATCTGGATAACCGGGAATATTACCTTACCGAATACAGCGGTGACTGGGCAAAAGAAATGCAGATGAGCTCCCAGCAACTGCAATTCGGCAAAAAAATTATTGATACAAAATTAGGATCCAGGGCTGCCATGCATGCATATCCCTTTTTTGAAGTGGGGCTGGGGCAGGTCTCAGATGAACAAACCGGACAGGTTTTAATGGGTACACTGGCCTGGACTGGTAATTTCAGGTATATATTTGAAATCGATAACGATCACCGGTTAAGGGTTATATCTGGTATCAATCCCTATGCATCCAATTATGAGCTAAAACCGGATGAGTTGTTTACCACACCGGAATTCATCTTTACCTTAAGTAATGAAGGTACAGGAAAGGCCAGCCGGAACTTCCACGATTGGGCCAGGAATTACCAGCTGAAAGATGGAAAAGGTGACCGGTTGACGCTGTTAAATAACTGGGAATCCACTTATTTTGATTTTGATGAGGCAAAGCTGGAAGAGCTGATGAAAGAGGCAAAGATGCTCGGTGTCGACATGTTCCTGTTGGATGATGGATGGTTTGCCAATAAATATCCGAGAGTGAACGACCGGGCAGGATTGGGTGACTGGGAAGTGATGCACAGTAAATTACCCAATGGAGTTCCGCATCTGGTTAAGGCCGCTAAAGATGCAGGAGTGAAATTCGGTATATGGATTGAGCCGGAGATGGTCAATCCGAAAAGCGAGTTATTTGAAAAACATCCTGATTGGGTCATTAAACTACCCAATCGTGAAACCTATTACTTCCGTAATCAGCTAGTACTGGATCTTTGTAATCCTAAGGTACAGGATTTTGTATTCGGAGTGGTGGACAAGCTAATGACCGAAAATCCGGAGATCGCTTTTTTGAAATGGGATTGTAACAGTCCGATCACCAATATTTATTCACCTTACCTGAAAGACAGGCAGAACCAGTTGTATATAGACCATGTCCGTGGCGTATACAATGTCTTTCGCCGGGTTAAGGAAAAATATCCGGACCTTCCAATGATGCTTTGCTCCGGGGGCGGCGCGCGATGTGATTATGAAGCATTAAAATATTTCACTGAATTTTGGTGTAGCGATAATACCAATCCGGTGGAACGTTTATACATCCAGTGGGGATTTTCCAAATATTTTCCGACTAAGGCTATGGATGCGCATGTTACCAGCTGGAACAAGAAAGCCAGTATCAAGTTTCGTACAGATGTAGCCATGATGTGTAAGCTGGGCTTTGATATCAGTATCAAGGATATGAATAGTAACGAACAGGCTTTTTGCCGGCAGGCGGTAGAGAATTACAACCGGTTGAAAAAAGTGATCCTTGACGGCGACTTTTACAGGTTGGTATCTCCTTATGACGGCAATCACACTTCAGTGATGCATGTGGGGAAATCTAAAGATAAAGCCGTGCTGTACACTTATGATATTTATCCGCGTTATGGAGAACGTTTGCTTCCGGTGAAATTACAAGGACTGGATCCGGACAAAAAATATAAGGTAGAAGAGATCAACCTGATGCCGGAAGCCAAACCGTCGCTGAAAGCCAACAGTCAGGTACTTTCAGGTGATTACCTGATGAAAGTGGGGCTTGAGGTGTTTACCACCCAACATACATTCAGCCGGATTATAGAATTAACCGCCCAGTGATCTGATAACAATAAGATATGCGAAAATTAAGCAGGTGGATTTTGAGGGTATTTGGCTGGAAAACAATAACCACCGTTCCGGAACCGCCTAAAAGCGTTATTTGTGTTGCTCCCCATACGAGTAACTGGGATTATATTATCGGGCAATTGTATTACTGGTCGGAAGGCAGGAAATCTTCTTTCCTGATCAAAAAATCATTTTTCTTTTTCCCTTTAGGTATTATTTTCAGAAAACTGGGAGGGATCCCTGTTGACAGGAAAAATCCGAGTAATGTGGCCAAACAGGTAGTAGAAGAATTTAACCGTCGTGAAACTTTTCATGTGGCCATTACACCGGAAGGAACCCGGAAACTGGTAAAAAGATGGAAGATGGGTTTCTATCAGATTGCTATTAATGCGCATGTGCCCATTCAACTGGCTTATTTCGATTATGCGAAAAAAGAAGTAGGAATAACCAAAATTATTTATCCATCGGGAAAACAGGCAGAAGATTTAGAGGAAATACAGTTTTTTTTTAAAGGGGTAACGGCCCGTCATCCGGAAAATTTTTACCTGAAAGAATCATAGATATTTATTTAAAAATGAAAATAGATTACAACTTAGCGGCCGGTGATTATTTGACATACTTGTTGTATGTTGATTCTAAGTCAGAGCAAATCAGAAAAAAACGATCCAGGATGAAAATTATATTTCCTGTGATCTTTACCTTTCTGGGTGTTTCATTGCTTTTTGCAAATAGCGGGTTAGATTATTTAGGTTTTACCGGCTTTTTGTTTTTGGCGTTACTGTGGTTTTTTTTCTATCCGAAATGGGAAAGCCGTCATTATCTAAGGCAATATAAGGCATTTGTAAAAGGACATTATCCTGAGGGAAAAGAGGAGTCTTTAATGCTGGAAATCGGGAATGATCATATTAAGGCAAATGACAATGTAGATGAAGGAAGTGTTGCTACTTCTGAAATAGAATCGATTGATGAAATACCTTCAATGTTCTTTATCCTATTGAAGGGAGGGGAGGGTTTCATTATTCCCAAAAATCAGGTTGACTTTAGTCATGTGAAAACAAAACTGATAGAGATTTCAAAATATCTTAATGTTCCATATATTTTGAATGAAAATTGGAAATGGGCATAGAATGCATGAAGTTGCTTAAAGTTGTATGATGTAAGAAGTGTTTTCTCTTTTTTTTCCTTCATATAATGGCAACATCATAAAAAATAATATCCGGAGTTGAACAGCAAAGCACTTACAAATACCCTATAAAATATTTATGGTGAGTAAAGATCGGAACTGTTCAAAGAGCAAACTTTGAACCCGAACCGGGCCTGCGAGCTCATCGAAGATAAACTATGAATTTTTAACACGGGACTTTACTGCCCGTTTTCCGGAGAATCTTTATCCGAAGAAATAGTCATCCCAATAAACTTCTTAGTATGTACTAATAGGAGATCAAAACAATGTGTCATGTATTTCACATGACACATTGTTGGATAGTTTATTCTACAACGACAAACATGACCCGTCTGTTTCTTCTTCGGTTTCCTTCACTATCATTCGGAACGCGTGGTTCAGACTCCCCTTTCGAGGATACGGAAAGCCGTGATGGAGAAATTCCGTTTTCTATCAGGTATTGTTCTACATTTTCGGCCCTGTGCAACCCTATTTCCTTATTGATATGCCTGTGGCTGTTGTCGATGTCGCAGGTATGACCTTCCAGTCTTATTTTCAGATCCGGATATTCTTTCAATATCTCAATGTTCTTATCGATCCTTTTTTTCTGTTCATCGGTTAATGTGACGATCGAGATCCGGTATTGATCGATCGGTTGCAGTAAAATATACATGTCTTCGTCAAATTTTTCTTTCCGCAGCCGTTCATTTTCACGTTTTAAGCTGTCTTCCATAGCTGTGTTGCGATCGTGAATAACAACGATTTCAGGAATAATATCTTTTTGGGGAGGAGGAAGATCCCTCTTCTTTTTGGCACCTAAACGAAAACGGACTCCCACTTGTCCCGTAACAGAAAATGACCTCACCTTTCCGATGGAATTTGAAGACAACATACTTCGGTAATCTGTTTCATTATTGGTATTTATAAATACCAATGCTTCTGATTCTTTCTTCATATCCAGAAATCCGTAATTCATAGCAACTCCTGCAAATAAATCCCATCTTTCATCCAGTTCATACAGAAATCCGGCTTCTATTGTAGCGGCCATTCCCATATTCAGTTTGAATTTTCCGGACGGGTGGTAGTCATGGACGGTAGAGAACCCATGTCCTTTATCGATGAGGATTACATTCCACCTAGCATAATAGCCCTGTGTTTCCACATCGCCTTTTTCCACATTATATTTCTTTTTCATCGGGAATTGGAATTTTAACCCTGCATTGGCATATAACATGAATTTTTGTTCTTCTTTGAACTTATATTGAAAACTTGCCAGTAACGGGATCTCCAGAAACGGTGATTTCTGTTTTTCTTTCCAATTGTAGAGATATACATCTCTCCGGTATACATCACCTTCGCTATCGATCTGACCTTCAAAGGAAAATAGCCCGTTGTCAATGGTTCCTTTCGTTACATACCGCGATATTCCCAGCCCGGTACCGATTCCCCAGTTAGGAGTAAAGAAGAAGGTGTAGCCTAATTTACCGTCAAGCCCCAGTCCTCCTTTGCGGTTTCCGTCATCCAGTTTATATTGTAAGGTGGAGAACCCGACTCCTCCCTCTATGCTTAAGTAATGGCCTTTCTGTTGTGCTATGGCAGAAAAGTTGATGAACAATAATGCGATCAGTATTCCGTTTTTCATTTTTTTACTGTTTTTTTTAGCTATAAAATGCGAATAAATGAAGCCGCCCGTTCCTGTTTCCTTACAAGGCGGCTTCTTTTTTAATCAACCACAATCCTTTCCGAACATATAATTCCCGTTTCAGTAATTACCTGGACGATATAGATACCTGGATCCATTTTGGTCGTTTCCAGTGTAATGTCTCCTCCTCCGTATGTCTTCTTTAATATTTTAGCTCCGTTGCTGGTATATATTTCCAGTTCAAGCGAACCTACATAAGCAACCTGATCCATTTGTAAGGTGATATGCAATAACTGACCTTTTGTAGAAGGATTGGGATATATTTTTAATTCCCAATTCGCATTTTTAGGTCTGGGCACCGGAGTATATTCACAGGTAAATATTTTTGTTCCGTCAGTTAGAGTGATTTCCGCACTATATTTTCCGTTTAAGCCTCCCAGCTCACGGTATGCCTGTTCCGTAGCACCTATGATTATTGCACCGTCCCGGTACCACTGGTAAGCAACAAATTGTCTTGAAGAATTGTCTACCAATATTACGTCATCCCACTTTTGAACAAGTAATTTAGATGAACGGACCTCAATACTTACCGGCTCGCTTTCCACATCACATCCTCCCGAAAGGGCTACATAATAGAAGCCTGCATCCTGTCCGGATGTTGAAGGAACCTGATAGACGGAACTTGTCGCACCGTCAATGGGTTGATTGTCATGATACCATTGGTATTGGCGGGTGTTATCAATAATAGATGATGTCAATATTAATGTCTCTTCTTCGCAAACCACGGCAGAATTAGGTGTCACAACAGGAATATCTCCTGATGAATTAATAGTAACCGGAATAGGAGAAGGCAATGTTGAAACACTACATCCAGTCAGGTTGTCCGTAGCACTGACCAATGAGAATGTTGTCGTTCCTATATGGGTTATATTTTCAGTAAAGGTAGATATATTTGCCTGGGCATTGACTGTTGTATTATTATTGCCGTCGGTATAGACAAAACTCCAGTCTGTGGCCGGATTTGTATCGGTCCTGGTGACAGTAAAGTCGATTTCGGCATTCTCGCATAGTACCTCTTCCGAATCTGACGTAAAGGTTACTTCAGGTAAAGTGTGTACCGTAAATGTTTTACTTGCATTGTTTACACAACCTCCCACGGCTTTGGCAAAGATGTATTTTATTTCTGTAGTACCTGAGGCCAATGCTTTTAATAATCCGGGAACAGAGGAATCAAAAATTGCAACAGAAGGATCGGAACTGGACCATTCCCCGTCGGCAGGTATTCCGCTCAACTGATAGTCCGAACCGATACAAAGATCCTGGTTTCCGATAATATCTATGTATATCGGGAATACAATGACCGTTTGGGTAATAGTATTGCTGATGGTTCCGGAATTAATGGACACGGTCATTTTTACATCATATATGCCCGGGGAAGTATAACTGTGCGATACATCTTTGCCCGTAGCTGTAATGCCATCTCCGAAATTCCACAAATAAGTGGTGTCTATCGCACCGACGATCAGGGAGGTCGATTCGAAGTTAAAGGTATTTCCGGACAGGCATTGCTGGTCATTATCTACATCAAAAGATCCGGTGAGGGATGTATTGGTATGTATGGTCTGTATCAGGGAATCCATACACCCAAGGTTGGAGATCTCCTTTAATTGTACATTATAATATCCGGGGGTAGGATAATTATAAGTTGGATTTTTTTCAGTGGATGATGCTCCGGTACCGAAATCCCAGTTTTGAGATATGATGCTTCCTAAAGCAATGCTTGATTGATCGGTAAATTGTACCGTTGTCGGACTTCCTGTATCGGTTGCATAAGAGAAACCTATGTTCGGTTTAGGATTGACCAAAACATCTTTAATGGCATATCCGCTACATCCCAGGTCGTTGGTTACCACATAGAAAATATCGGTGGTTCCACTGGCCATTCCGGTGATCAATCCGCTGGTCCTGTCAATGTTGGCAACCCTTGTTTCACTGCTGATCCAGAATCCGTCGGTTGTTCTGTCTTCAAACTGGATCGTCGAGCCTTCGCACACGACATTTGCTCCGGTGATTTCACCGATCGCAGGAAGCGGGTTGATCGTCATACTCACATCCGTACTGTCAATACAGCCATTAACACTGGTGGCGATATACCGGATCGTAGCTGTTCCTCCGGCTATCCCGGTTACAAGGCCGGAAGCATCTATCGTTGCCAATCCGGGGATCAGGCTTTTCCATATCCCGTTAGCCGGTGTGCCGGTCAATTGATTGGTTGCTCCTTCACATATATCCGTATTATTGGAAATATTTACCGTCGGTAACGGGAATACCGTGACAGGATAAGTAATCGAGTCTTTTAGCGGGCCTGGAAGGATAGTCACCACGAGTTTCACCTTATATGTTCCTGGTTGGGTGTATGAATGTGTGGTATTCTGGTTGGTATTTTTTGAACCATCACCGAAATCCCAGGAATAGGTAATATTGGTCTGGCCTAAAGTCTGGGAGGCATCTGTAAATGTGAATGAATTGTCGGTCAAACATTGCTGGGCCTGTCCGATAGTGAATCCGGCATGTACCAGTGCAGACGGATGTATGGTTTTTGTGAGCGAATCTTTACATGCATTATCGGCTGTGACAACCAGCTTGACATTGTAGTTCTGGCTGACGGCGAATGAATGTAACGGATGCTGTTCGGTAGAAGAGTTGTTGTCCCCGAAATCCCAATTCCATGAGCTCAGGCTTCCTGATGAAATGGTTGACTGGTCTGTGAATTGGATATTGGTCGGGTCATTGCTTTTAGGAACATAGGTAAATGCCACTGAGGGTTTAGGCAGAACGGTTAAAGCAAATTTTGCTGTATCCATACATCCGGAACCGTTAGTGGTGATATAGTAAACATCTATATTTCCTCCGGATAATCCGCTGAGCAGTCCGGAACTGTTGATGGTGGCTACGCCGGGATTGCTTGTTTCCCAGGTTCCGCCTGTTGTTGCATTGCTCAACTGGGTATCCGATCCGGCACAAATAGTATTATCTCCTGTGATGGTACCTATTGCCGGCAATGCATTCACTGTGATGGTTACACTGGTATTGTCCGTGCAGCCCGAAGCGTTGGTAACAGTATATCTTATTTCGGCGGTTCCATTACTTATGGCATTCACCAGGCCGGTAGTATTTACTGTTGCTATCCCGGGTGAAAGGCTTTCCCATATCCCGTTCGCCGGGGCTCCTGCCATCTGTAATGTCCCCCTTTCGCAAACGGTAAGACCTCCTGTGATGGCCACTCTCGGTAATTGATTTACAGTAACATTTACCGCTAATATCTTACTCAAACAATTGGTATTGTCGTTGACCGAACGGATATAATAAGTAGTACTGATCAATGGGGTTACTGTTGTCAATGATAACTCTGTTGTTGCAAAAGCATCACTGTAATACTTAACGGTACTTCCCGGAGAAGTATTACTGACAGTTGCAGCGATATCCATGGTGGTCCCGGCGCAGATGGCTGCAGGCTGGGTTACGGTAAATGTTGGTAACGGGTTTACCGTAATCGTGATTGGTTTGATGGAGCTCAAACAACCTGTGGTGTTTTCTTCCGACCGGGCATAATAAACAGTCGTGATAGCCGGAGAAACAATATATTTATCGGCCGGAATGGTCGCTGCTGCATCTGTATAATAATACACAGAACTATTTGCCGTTGTATCACTTATGGCTGTAGTCAGATCAATTTCAAACCCGGCACAGATAGCAGCCGGATCCGTTACTATGAAATCAGGTAACGGGTTTGCAGTAACCATAATTGAGTCAACTACACTCAGGCATCCGGTTGTATTTTCACTTGATTGGACGTAATAAGTCACAGATACTAGCGGATTTACAGTGGTAGTAGTCAATTCTGTGGTTACTTTACGATCGCTATAATACTTAACCGTGCTGTTGGCGGATATATTTCCGATTGCCGTTGTAAGATCTACCTGATCTCCGGCACAGACAGCAGCAGGTTGTGAAACCGTAAATGTAGGTAATGGATTCAGTGTCACTGTAATTCCCTGGATGATGCTTTTGCACTGAGTGCCATTATCTGTAGATTGTGCATAATAAGTGGTTGCAACAGCTGGTGTGACCAGGGTGGAGGTTAATTCGTCCGAAGCAAATGCATCGTTGAAATAAGCGACGGTGCTATTGACCGGATTCAAATTGCTTATAGAAGATGTAAGTTCAAATGATTCTCCTGTACAGACCGGTGCAGGAGGCGTTACGGTAAATGTAGGCAACTGATTTATGGAAACCATAAATGGCGTGATTGTGCTTTCACAATAAACGGTACTTGCCTGAGCATAAAATTCTGTCTGTGAGGTTATTCCTCCTACGACGGTAGGTGCTTTGATCGTATCATTCCTCAGGTTATCCCTGAAAAATGTTAATGAAGCATTATTGGATACTGCTGTAACGGCTTTTGTCAGATCAGCATCGGCCCCTTCACATATGGAAATATTATTTTCTACTGTGACTGTCGGAACCGGATTTACCGATACATTGAATGAGTACAGTTTACTTTCACACTGATATGTATCATCATTCTTCAACTTAAAGTAGAATGGAGTACTAACGTTAATTCCTGCTACGGATTTGGGATCGGTGACTGCAACACTTCCTGCAGCATCAGAGAAGAACAGGGTATCCACATTAATTCCCGTTACATTGGTAATTGCGGTTGTCAGATCTGCTGAAGAACCATTACAGATATCAATATTCTGGAAGGATGCGATAGGCAATGGTGTAGGAACGACTCCAAAAGTAGCCAGTGGGGAGGCACATCCTGTCGTGGCGTTTACTGTTTTTACCCAGAATGTAGTTGGAAGAGAAACGGCTGTTGCCTGCGGACTCTGTACCGGTAATGTCGCCTGGTTATCCGAGAAATATTTAGGATCGCCACCGGAATAAGATTGGATAATTTCCGTAAGGTTGGCATTGGCACCGGCACAAACAGTGATCTGAGCCGGATCCTTTAGTATTTGTTCCGGTAAAGGATTCACCGTAACATGGATTTTTTCCAGGGCGCTTTCGCATCCGGTAATATCATACCGTAATTTCACATAATAGTCAGCTCCGGGAGAGGGAACACTTACATTTTGATATCCGGTAACAGGGTTATTTCCTGCTGCATCCGAATAAAAATAGGCTGTAGCTCGAGAAACAGCACCCACTGCACTAAGCAGGTTTGCGGTAGTTCCTTCGCAGATGGCTATATCCTGGACTGTTACTGTTGGCAGGGAGTTCACTACTACTACTTTTTGCCCTGACTGGGTTGCCCCTGCGCCGGGAACCGTAGACCCTGCCGTAACGGTTAATGTAACGGTGTATGCTCCGGGATTCGTATATGTATGTGTCTGGTTTGCACGGCTGTCTCCAACGTTCAGTAGTGGCGTTCCGTCGCCGAAATCCCATATAAAGGTTGAATCGCTCGCATTATTGAGTTTCGTGTTATTGATAAATGTGAAGCTATTACCTGTGCTCTGGTTGAGGCAAACCGGTGTAGACGGATCCACATCAAAATTCACATTAATCGTAGGACTGATAACAACAGCCTGGGTAATTGTATTTGAACAAGTGACCGTACTGTGTTCATCTTGTGCCGTGACGGTTAAGCTGACAGTGTAGCTGTTTCCGAGAGTACCGGAGTATGTGTGTTGTGGTGGATTTTGATCCGTACTGGTCTGTCCGTCGTCAAAATCCCACGACCAGCTGATGATGTCTCCCTGTGCAACCGTTGACTGGTCGGTAAAGGTGATCAGATTGCTGTTGGTGAAATCAGGAGTATAAGTGAAGGCTGCTGCCGGAGCCGCATTGGCAAATATGGTAGGTGAGGCGGTAGCGGGAGAACATGTCTGGTCTTGTCCGGTAGTATTTATTTTCAAGGTGTAAGTCCCTTCTGTCGGAATAGAACCGGAAATGGTCAATAATCCATTACTGACATTCTGTGTCAGTCCGCTGGGGAGGTCAAAAATATCCACTCCGGTAGCGCTTCCACCCAATCTGTAAGTGAGGTTTGCTATGGCATTACCCGGACATATTACCTGCGGATCAGAACCGCTTTCAAGGGTAATACTTGGTTGGGGAAGTCCGTTTACCTGGAATGATGCCAGCTGGCTGGGACATGCGGTTTGATTATCCACAGCCCTAACATAATAGGTAGTAGTCCCAGATACGAAAACAGCACTGGGGTTCTGTACCGGAGTAGTACCCGTAGGATCCGTGAAGAAATTGAGGGTGCTTCCATTTGAATGTGCGGTAACGGCAGTAGTCAGATCGGCATTTAATCCGTCACAAAGGGATAAGTCCTGAACAGTGATGGTCGGTACCGGATTGACGATCACATTAAACGGTTTAACTACACTGGAACAACCACTCGGAGACCGGTCATATACGAGTTTTGCATAATATGTCGTATTTGATGTGATCCCTTCTATATGATTATGGCCCAGTACAACATTGGTACCTGCTGCATCCGAATAGAAATACATAGAGGCCCCGGCCGGATCACTGATACTATTTTCCAGGTTGGCCGCGGAACCGGCACAGATAGGAACATCCTGTACGGTAATTCCCGGAATGGGATTAACCGTAATTAATCCCGTTTGCGTAGCAGCAGGACAGGAGGCGTCCTGACCGGTAGTCGTTATAGTATACGGAGCGACAATGATGTTTTTGGGCGAACCGGATATGGTCAATACTCCGGCATTTACACTTGCCGATATGGCAGGGTTTAAACCTGTGACCGTAGCACCTGTAGCCCCTCCGGCTAAAGTGTAGGTAATATTGGTGATGGGTGTATTGACGCAGGTTATTTGGGCATCTGTACCGGCAGCGCTTGTCAGTGTAATAGTAGGTGCCGGGTTTACTTTGATATTAAAACTTTTAGATGCACCTAAGCAAGTGATTCCGTTACTTGTATGCACCGGAGTTACTTTAACGTTGACTGTTAAAGATTGGTTAGTGGTGTTGGTATATGTATATCTGCCGAATTGGCCTGTTTGTAATCCTGTCGGGATATCTGAAGTGATACCTGCAGGGATATTTGCCTGCCATTGATATCCGGTGGTTGCTGCATTTCCTTCGAATAAATAAATCCCATTCTGATTTCCCGAACAAATATTATTATCTGTAAACGTACTGGTCAGTACAGGCGTCGGATTGACAATAAAAGAAAATGTCTGCACCGTTCCTGGGCATTCTACGCCTCCTCCTGCATATATAGGTGTCACTGAAATGGTAACTGTCTGTGAAGTGGTAGCAGGATTATTTACAGTATACGCTCCGAAAGCTCCTGTTTGTAACCCCGAAGGAATACCCGTTACATTTCCGGGATTTGACGTAACCTGCCATTTAAACCTGTTGGATGCTGCTGATGCGAAATTAATGTTATGTGTTTGGGTATTATTACATATTGCATAGGATGCAGGTAAATTTGTGACCGGAGTAGGTGCCGGATTAACGGTAATAGTGGATGTGATGGGATTACCGTAACATTTTACATCGTTCTGAACAAATACAGGACGTACCCTGATGACCGCGGTTTGCGGTTTAGTGGTTGTATTGTTCAGGACATATACCCCGAAATTTCCGGTTTGAGCCTGATCAATAGCCGGTAATCCTGTAATATTCCCGGGGTTGGAAATCACACTCCATTCAAAGGTAGTGGCATTTCCGGAAAATGAATAAGCTCTGGTTGATCCTCCTGAACAAATGGTATAATTAGGGAACGATGCATTAACGGTTGGGATGGGTAATCCTGTTAAAGTCCCGTTGATACTTGTCTGATACCGGCAATTATCAGTGCTTACAATTACCGAATTATATATAATGTTGCCTGTTCCGTAAATCTGAGGGGACAATACGGTAGAGCTGCTCGTGATACCGGATTGTGAAATATATTGATAATCCACTGTAGCCTCAATATTCCAGGGCGTTCCTTCAACATATCCCGGATCAGTGCGGGTAACCGTAAAATTAACATTTCCGTTCAAACAGACCGTTGTATGGTCAGGCACGAAACTAATGGTAGGTACCTGTGAAGGGTTGACCGTCACCGTTAACGTTCCGGGTGCAGCATTGGCATAGCTGACGCGGACCGTGTAATTACCTGCTTTTTTCCATATCACATTCATCGTTCCGGAAGTCGTTCCTCCGATAATTGAATAATCTGTCCCGGATGATCCGCCCGAAATGCTCCATTGATAATTACTTTGTCCGCTTTCTGTCGTATATGTTTCTGTTGCGGTAGTACTGTAACAAGCAGTCATATTTCCCGTGACGGTGGCCGTTTGTGCCTGAAGTGCATGCACATTCAAAATAAAAAGCGCAATTATACCACATAGCAAGCATCTGAAATTGTATATGTTATTCATAACAATAATGTTTCTGGTGTTTAATATAAAAATGTCAGAAATATGCACCATCTCTGTGTTGGTCCTGTGCAAAATATCTGTTTCTACGTCCGGCAAATATAAGGCATATTTTTTACTTGTTATTTCAATTTTTGTTTATCTCTTTTAAGGATTTATTTCATAATAAGCATATAAATGAAATAGTCGTTTTATATATAAATTTTTTTCGTTATTATTTTTAATTCCGGCGAAATAAGTAATGGAGTACAAAATTTTGAAAGTATCAATTGAACAATATTAAACTGTTTTTAAAAACACTCCGGGATCATCTGATAAATGACTAAAACTTCAATGATTTTTTGTACAGCAATTTGTGTTGATTTATAAAAAGCACTTCAGGTACTATATCCGACAAATGGTGTCAGGTGGAATCATTGTTAGCTGCCAGCAATAAAATTGTCTGATGCGTAAGGAAAATATATCTGGGATCCGGAAAAAACGAATGATGTAAGAAACTATTCAGAGTGTAAAGTGAAAATAGAAAACCTATCTTCTGCTATTGAGTAAGTTAAGTAATGAAGAATATTACAAAAGTTCATGTTTGCAAAACATTTTTTGTATTGTACAATTGTTTACCTTTGCAAAATTAAAAAAACAAACAACGGATACGACTATGAAGCGTTTCCGAAAATAGATCGACCAGTTGAATTTTCTACTTTTATTCGTCATCACCGCCTTTCTGGTGTTGCTAGCAGTTCCGTTCATCCCCAACCGCTACAAGGGGTATGCCGCATTGTTCGCATCACTTTGGATTGCAGTTCTGTCATCGGTAATGTCCGTTGCTTCATTGATAGGACAGGAGGTCAGTTTCACCTGGGTAACCAGTTTTATCTGGGGAAATATCCCATTTGCCATCGATACCCTTTCTGCCTGGTTCATTCTGGTCATCAACCTGATCGTTGTCCCGGCTGTCTGGTATTCTCCCGGATATCTACATGGATATAAGCAATCGGCAAACCTCAGCCTGCATTATGTTATGCTGGTGTGGATGCATTTGTCGATGGTTATGGTATGTATGGTACAAAGCGGGCTGGCATTTCTTTTTGTATGGGAGGTAATGTCTTTGTCTTCTTTCTTATTGGTCATTTTCGAAAACCGGCAACGGATGACTTTACGCGCTGGGCTGAATTACCTGATACAAATGCATATTTCGGTCATTTTCCTGATGATCGGTTTCTTTATAGTCTATCAAAGTGAAGGAGGTTTTGAGTTCTCAAGAATAGGGACATATTTCTCCCGGCATAACAATATTCCGGTTTTCTTACTTTTCTTTATTGGTTTTGGCTTTAAAGCCGGCATCGTTCCGCTTCATACATGGCTTCCCCATGCACATCCTGCAGCGCCGTCACATGTCTCAGGGATCATGTCGGGTGTGATTGTGAAAATGGGTATTTACGGCATTTTTCGTATGGTCACTTTTTTACAGGAAGACTGGTTGTTTATCGGGAACCTGATATTGGTTACGGGAATGATCACCGGGATATACGGAATCTTGCATGCATCGGTACAAAAAGATATGAAAAGGCTACTTGCATATTGTACCATTGAAAATGTCGGATTGATCCTGATGGGTATGGGATTGGGACTGGTTGGCCAACATGCCGGTAATACATTCCTGATGATTGCCGGATATGGTAGTGCGTTGTTTCATGTTTTGAACCATGCTTTATCCAAAGCATTGCTTTTTCTTGGATCAGGTGCTGTTTACCGGTCTGTTCATACCCGGGATATGGATAAAATGGGCGGTTTATTTAAGGTCATGCCCAAGTCAGCAGGTCTCTTTTTGGTTGGATCACTGGCTATAGCCGGCCTGCCTCCACTCAATGGGTTTCTCTCTGAATTCATCCTTTTCTTTGGATTCCTGAAAGGTATTATGTTGCCCGATACTTCCGAAAGCATCATTATCATCCTTGGTATAACAGCCATTGCATTAATTGGTGGTCTATCCGTGTTGACCTTTACCAAGACATTCGGATCTATATTTTTGGGAACACCCCGTTTCCCCCTTTCACCGGATATTTCCGAGCCTTCTGTGATCATGCGTCGCCCGCAGTATCTGTTGGTGATCGTTATGATACTGGTGATGTTGCTTCCGTTTTTTACGTTCGGAGTCGTATCGGACATTGTGGCTTCTGTTTTCCATATTGCTTTGGGAAATGCGCAGGCATCAGGGTTGGCTGTTTTATTGCAAAAAGTCAGTTTGGTCCTGGTTATGTTTGTCGCTCTAGTCCTTGTTATTTTATCCTTACGGAATTCTGTTACACGGCAGCTTCCCGAGAAATATGGGGAAACGTGGGGGTGTGGCAGTTTACAGGCAAGTAGCAGGATGGAATATACAGCCAGTTCCTTTACCAGATCGATTGGAAAACTATTCGCCTCGTTGTTGCCGGTCCGGAAAAGGTATCAACGGGTGCAAAAAGAAGAAATATTTCCGGAATCAGCCCGTTATGACTACCGGTATGACGATTGGGTCGAGGCGAGGATCATTCGTCCTTTCGGCAGGTGGCTGAATCGTTTTTCTTTCATATCGCTCCGGATCCAAGACGGCCGGTTACAATGGTACATCCTTTATGGGTTATTATTCATATTGGTGATTATTTTATTGACATGGTTGAACGTCATATAGATAGGTGCATATGTTAAGCTTGATACTCATACTGATTACAAGCCTGTATTTTTCAGGTGTCATTATCCGGACCAAAAGTATCCTTTCGGGACGAAAAGGTCCGGGTATCCTGCAGCCGATATATGATTATATCCGGTTGTTCAAAAAAGGAGCCGTATATAGCCATACCACCACCCCTGTTTTCAGACTGGCACCTGTCGTCTATTTTTCCGCTGTATTGTTTGCCGCATTACTGGTGCCATTTGGCAGTAGTAAAGGGCTGCTTTCATTCGAAGGGGATTTTGTCGTTTTTGCATACTTGATGGCAGTAGGTAAGTTTTTTATTATATTGATGGCACTGGATACAGGTAGTAGTTTTGAAGGTATGGGGGCCAGCCGGGAGGCTTTGTTTTCCCTGTTGATAGAACCGGCTTTCTTTATCCTGATCGGTTCATTCGCCATGCTTACCGGTTACACGTCTTTTTATGATATTTACTCTGCATTCCATTTCTCAGGTCCTGTTTCATATGCCTTGGCCGTACTTGCAGGGTTTGTATTGTTGTTGATCGTTGCCGTTGAAAATAGCCGTATGCCGGTGGATGATCCGAAAACACATCTGGAGCTGACCATGATCCATGAGGTAATGATCCTGGATAACAGTGGTTTTGACCTGGGCCTGATCATGTATGCCGGAACATTAAAGTTTGCTGTTTATGGTTCGCTGATTGCCAACTTTTTCATGGATCATTCCTGGCCGTATTATATCTTTATTCCTGTATTTTTTATTATTCAGATGTTATTTGCGGTTATCATAGGATGTATCGAGTCATTCGGGGTACGTTACCGGATGAGCCACAATGCCCAGTTTATTTTTACCCTTTCTTCTGTCAGCCTGCTTATTTTTTTCGGAGTATTGCTGATGCTTGGAAAATTATAACCATTCGCCATCAAATGAAAAAATCTCAATCGCTCATTTAATTATATGTAAGTATGATCCACGTTCTCCTGGTAGTTTTTTCCATCACGCTTCTTTATATTGGGATTGCCAACCGCTTGTTTACCTATATCAATATATTGATGATACAGGGTGTCATACTATTTGGTGTCGCTTACATACAGTTACATGATATGAGTTGGAGTAATTTGGCATTTATTTTATTGGAAACACTGGTGTTTAAGGCAATTATTATTCCGACGTTTTTAAAGAGCATTATCAGGAAAAACGGGATTACCCGTGAAGCGGAACCATTTGTTCCCAACTTTGTTTCATTGATCATTATTACATTTTTACTGGTTGCGGCTTATCTGGGCGCCAGTACTATTGATATGGGAAACCTGGATATTATGTTTTTTGTGGTGGCCATATCTACGGTCTTTGTCGGGTTATTCATTATCATATCCCGCAAAAAACTGATCACCCATGTGATGGGGTATCTGGTACTTGAGAATGGGATTTTCGTACTGTCCCTGGCAGTTGGGAATGAAATGCCGATGATGGTGAATACCGGAATTTTGCTGGATATATTTGTCAGTATCCTGGTTCTGGGAATTTTTATCAATAAAATCGGTGATGTATTTAAAGAATCGGATGTGGAACAATTGAGTCAATTAAAGGATTAAAGATCACGATCAACATGATAATCGCTTACTTCATCGGTATTGCTTTTCTGGGCGGATCATTCCTGCTTATCCGGCGTGAAAACCTCCATCATATTATGGCAGGTCTTATCCTTTTATTGCAATGGGGATTTACCGGATATGAAATATACAAGAAGAATAACCTGAACTTTGACTTTTTTACTCCTGATGCCCTGGGCATACTTTTTTTGGTGATCCTTAGCATATTGATGCTTCCCGGATATTACCACAGCCTGGTATACCTGGAAAAGAACAAAGAACAGATGCGTGTGCGCAATTTATATCTTGCGGCATTGACTTTTTTCTGCGGTGCCATGAGTGGCGTTTATCTTTCCAATCACATAGGAATGACATGGATCTTTATAGAACTGACGACCATTACATCCTGTGTGCTTATATATCACCATCGTACATCAGTAGCACTGGAAGCTACCTGGAAATATATATTCGTTTGTTCTGTCAGTATTGCGCTCTCTTTTATCGGGGTGCTCCTGATGAGTGTTGCTGTTACCAAGGCCGGGCTGGAAGACTTTACTTATCGGACTCTGGTAGAATATGCTCCTGTATTGGATCCTTTCTGGCTCAAAATAGGTTTCTT
>JAISOY010000191.1 GCA_031275285.1 Bacteroidales bacterium
TAAAAAATGACATTTAAATATATGTTTTTTATTGATAAAAATCAAAAAAATATGCAAAAACTATTATTTATTTTTACAACGGTTTTGTTTTTCCAATTATTGCCGACAAAAGCCCAGACTTATTTTGTACCTACTGCTCCGGGTACCACCTTGTTGTATAAAAATTATGACAGTAAAGGAAAGCCTGTAAAAGTCGATAAAAAAGATGACTGGCAGACCCAGACGGTGGAAAAAACAGAAAAAAGCGGAGATACCACTATTGTATATATTGCGGTCGATGGAGCAGCTTTTCAGACTGCAGACGCCAAAAGTAACGCAATGATAGAATCCATAAAAAAACTAAAATTTAAAATTACGAAAGATTCTGTTTACTTTTCTATAGACCCGTTTTTTGCGGCTATGGGTAATATGGTTTCCGGAGCGTCGGGGGGACAGGCAGAAATGAATGTGAAATCGAAGCTGAAAGGGCCTGTTTTTCCGGTAAATCTAAAGCCGGGAGATAAGCTGGATGATTTTATATCCGGATATATAGAATATTCAACGAGCGCAGCCGGTATGAACTTTTCATTCACATCCGTCACTACTGAAAAAGACAGGATCATTGAGGGTGAAGAGAATGTAACCACACCTGCAGGGACTTTTAAATGCTATAAATATCGGCATACCAGCACTTTTGAAATGAAAGGTTCCATGATGAACCAGAAACAGACTACAAAAAATATTACCTGGATGAATCCGGAGGTCGGAATTGTAAAAAGTGAAAACTATAACGATAAGGGTAAATTGGAAAGCCGTCAGGTATTGGAAAAAATCGAGAAAAAATAGAATTATTCCAACAATAAACAAGATCATAAATTTAATTTTTTAATCATCCATGTCAAAAGAAAAACATGTTTATTTCTTCGGTAATAAAACAGCCGAAGGCAACGGATCAATGAAGGAATTACTGGGAGGCAAAGGCGCCAACCTTGCCGATATGAACCTTATCGGAATACCAGTTCCTCCGGGATTCACCATCACCACAGAAGTATGTACTCAATATTATAAAGTCGGTCGCGAGGAAGTCATTCAGCTGATCAAAGCTGAAGTGGAAGAAGCCATGGGAAAAGTGGAATCAGCAGTAGGTGGTCCTAAGTTTGCGGACAACAAGAATCCGTTGCTGGTATCCGTACGTTCCGGAGCACGCGCGTCTATGCCGGGAATGATGGATACCATCCTCAATCTGGGATTGAATGATGAGGCTGTTGAAGTCGTTGCTGCTAAAAGCGGAAATCCAAGGTTTGCATGGGATTCATACCGTCGTTTCGTACAAATGTACGGCGATGTGGTGCTTGACCTGAAACCGGTATCCAAGGAAGATCATGACCCGTTTGAAGAAATCATTGACGAAATGAAAAAAGAGAAAGGGGTGGAGCTGGATACGGATCTTACTACCGATGATTTGAAAGAATTGGTTGTTCGTTTCAAAAAAGCAGTTAAAGAAAAAACAGGAAAAGATTTTCCGACTTCTCCATGGGAACAGTTATGGGGTGCGGTGATGGCTGTTTTCGGTAGCTGGATGAATGATCGTGCCATACTTTACCGTAAACTGAACCAGATACCTGCAGAATGGGGTACAGCTGTTAACGTACAGGCCATGGTGTTCGGAAATATGGGTGAGAATTCAGCCACTGGTGTTGCTTTTACACGTGATGCCGGAACAGGAGAAGCTTTATTTAACGGGGAATACCTGATCAATGCGCAGGGTGAAGATGTTGTTGCCGGTATCCGGACACCCCAGCAGATCACTAAAATAGGCTCACAACGTTGGGCAAAACTGACCAGTGTGCCGGAAAATGAGCGGGCTGCTAAATATCCTTCCCTGGAGGAAGCAATGCCAGTTGTATACAAGGAATTGTTCGATACCCAGAAGCATCTCGAGACACATTATAAAGATATGCAGGATATAGAGTTTACCATTCAGGATGGTAAGCTATGGATGTTACAGACACGGAATGGTAAACGTACCGGAGCTGCCATGGTAAAAATAGCCATGGATATGTTCCGTGAAGGTATGATTGATGAAAAGACAGCATTATTGCGTTGTGAAGCACAAAAATTAGACGAATTGTTACACCCTGTTTTTGATGTTGACGCACTTTCCAAAGCAAATGTCATTGCCCAGGGGTTGCCGGCTTCTCCGGGAGCGGCTACCGGACAGATCGTATTCTTTGCAGAAGATGCAGAAACAGCCGGACATCACCAAAAGACGATCCTCGTACGTATTGAGACTTCTCCGGAAGACCTGAAAGGAATGCATGTTGCGGAAGGTATATTGACTGCACGTGGAGGGATGACTTCTCACGCTGCCGTTGTAGCCCGCGGTATGGGAAAATGTTGTGTGTCAGGTGCCGGTAGTTTGGTGATCGATTATAGAGCCCGGACCATGACCATTGATGGAAAGGTATACAAAGAAGGAGACTGGATTTCTTTGAACGGATCGACCGGTAATGTATACAGCGGTCAGATTAAAACCAAAGATCCGGAATTGAGTGGAGACTTTGCCGAGTTGATGGGACTGGCTAAAAAATATGCACGTCTACAGGTACGTACCAATGCGGATACGCCTCATGACGTAATGGTTGCAAGGGATTTCGGAGCACAGGGTATTGGTCTTTGCCGTACGGAACATATGTTCTTCGAAGGCGAAAAAATCATTCCTATGCGTGAAATGATCCTCGCTGATGATGAATCCGGTCGCCGGAAAGCTCTTGAAAAATTATTGCCCTTACAACGTACTGATTTTGAAGGTATCTTCGAAGCAATGCAAGGATTGCCGGTAACCGTGCGTCTGCTGGATCCGCCATTGCATGAATTTGTCCCTCATGATGAAAAAGGACAGGAAGAAATGGCTAGGGTAATGGGTATCTCAGTACAGAAAGTCAAAGAGAAAGTAGAAGCGTTACATGAATTCAATCCTATGCTTGGACACCGTGGTTGCCGTTTAGGGAATACATATCCTGAAATTACCGAGATGCAAACCCGTGCCATCATAGAGGCTGCTCTGAACCTCAAAAAACGCGGAATCAAAGCAATACCCGAAATTATGGTTCCATTGGTAGGTATCCTTTATGAGCTGAAATTGCAGGAGAAGATCATCCGTGATACAGCCCAGTTGGTTTTTGATGAATATAACGATCATATTGACTTCAAGGTAGGTACCATGATTGAAGTTCCCCGTGCGGCACTTACGGCTAATCGTATTGCTGAGTCTGCTGAGTTTTTCTCATTCGGGACCAATGACCTTACCCAGATGACATTCGGATATTCCCGTGATGATATTGGAAAATTCCTGCCTGTATATCTGGAAAAAGGCATATTGAAACATGACCCATTCCAGATACTGGATCAGAAAGGTGTGGGACAGTTAATCAGTATGGCTACTGTAAACGGTCGTTCTATCCGTCCTGAACTAAAAGTAGGTATCTGCGGAGAACATGGAGGGGAGCCGACATCTGTCGAATTCTGTCACCATATTGGCTTGAATTATGTCAGTTGCTCACCTTACCGTGTGCCTATTGCACGTTTGGCTGCTGCACATGCTGCTATCAAAGGTAATATGTAATCCAGGATATTTTAGCTATTATAAAACCCAACAATTTTGTTAATTGTTGGGTTTTTATTTTTTTTACTTACTAATTTTACCAGATCTAATAAACCTGTTGATCAATGAAACCTTTCCTGAAAATGCTCTTTTTCATACTGTTGTTATTAAGTTGCCTGCATAGAAATGCTTTTACGGCCGATACTACCAAACACATCAAGACCGGGCTGACTTTTGGTGCATTGCCATCCATCGCGTTTGATACTGATATCGGATTCAAATATGGGATACTGACTAATTTTTATCTTTTTGGTGACGGGTCTACTTATCCGAAATATCTTCATTCTTTTTATCTGGAATGGTATCAGACCACTAAGGGGAGTGGATTGTGGCAATTCATTTACGACTCGGATTATTTGATACCAAAGATCCGCTTAACGGCAGAAGTAAGCTATTTTACGGAAAAAGCAATTGATTTTTACGGATTTAATGGTTACCGGGCGTATTACAATCCTGATCTGGAAGACAAAGATCACAGTGATTATATCTCACGTATGTTTTACCGGCATGAAAGGAAGATGCTTCGTATACGTTCCGATTTTCAGGGAAACATTGTGGGTAGAAGATTGCGTTGGATGGCCGGTTTTGAATTCAATAAATTTGACGTGGGTTCAGTAGATATTGATAAACTTAATAAGGGGAAAAAAGATGATGACCGGCTACCTGATGTTCCTTTATTGTACGATCGGTTTGTTGATTGGGGTGTAATTCCGGATAACCAGAAGCGAGGTGATGATCATTACCTGTTAAAATTCGGACTGGTCTATGATACCCGTGACAATGAACCCAATCCGATGAAGGGAATATGGAGTGAAGTGATGTTGCTCACAGCTCCTTCATGGATGGGTAATCCGGCAGGATTCACCAAACTGGCACTTACGCACCGGCAATATTTTACCCTGATTGATGAAGTGCTTAATCTGGCGATCCGGTTGAGCTATCAACCTAAGATAGGTGGAACCATACCTTTTTATATGCTTCCTTATGTGTACAATACCAATATTACCCGTGATGGGTTGGGAGGAGCGAAGACTTTACGTGGAATTTTGAGAAACCGGGTGGTAGGTCAGGACATTTTTTACGGAAATGTGGAGTTGAGATGGAAATTCCTGAGAACCATCCTGTGGAACCAGAATATTTATCTGGCATTATCGGCATTCACCGATTTCGGACAAGTAACCCGCGATTATAAGTTTACCTTTGATCCTGCTCATACAGAGGCTCGTGACTGGTTTGCCGAAGGAGATAGTGAAAAGCTTCATTTAAGCTATGGAGGTGGAATATCCGGTGCTTTGAACCATAATTTCGTAGCGCACATCAATTATGGAATTGCAGCTGATCGTCGTGACGGAAAATCAGGGTTATATATCGGATTAAATTATTTGTTCTGAGATCTGTTTGTATCTACAAATTCTTCAAGTGTAGGTCATGTTCTTTTATAAAAATACGCCCTATAAGAAATTTTATAGGGCGTATTTTTATTTTATTGTATTTCATTTACTGATAGCAACCGGTTGGGGAACCACGAACGGAGTCTCAAATGTGATATTGTTGTTTCTTGTTATCTCCAATTCTTCAAATAAGATACCATCAGGAACAACATAAGTAGCCAGCGAACCGAAATTGGCTGTGTGTCGCACATAGTTCTCTTTTGCGGCACCTAACACCCTTTTGAATGATTTTAACGTAAAATCTTCAAATTTAGCTCCTCTGACAAGTTCTTCGCGTCCGTCGGCAACATAAACTTTATAGATCATCGTAATATCATTGCCCCACATCCGACGAACAATGTAAGCAAAATCCAGATCTTCTTCCTTTGCGGCATCTAATAATTTCCTTTTTAAGTCTTCTTTGGAATAGGTATCATTGGAAGTCACTAATATATTTCCGGGAGCAATCTGAGGACTCATATTGTTATAATTGAACCTGTAGTGTCCATTGGAAGCCGGTACCCTTTTAGTAGGGGTCCTTCTGTTTAACATAGATTTAAGTACTCCATTCTCTATCAGGAAAAACTCTTTTTCAGGTACAGCTCCTTCGAAATCAACCGGATAATATCCTTCCAGTTTAATTCCGTTGTATTCCTGAGTTCCGGTTAGGGATTTAATCGACAGGCTACGGGATATGACTTTCTTGTTCATCATCATTTCCAGGTTATTTGGATTAAGTCTGTAATTTCCGCGAAACCTGTTTCTTACGTTATCACTTGCAACAGGTTTGGTTTTGGCACAAAGTGATTGCTGGTGCATGAACTTATCCTGAACAGCTTCTACCGCAGCCTGATCTTCGAATAAAACGGGCCCGCTATATGCATCATCTGCCATAGGAGCATTCAACAATTGCAGGAAGTTAGCGATAAAAGCTTCACAGTTTTTGGTGAAATCGTCAACATTCGGCATTTGTTCAAATGTAGGATATTCTATATATAAATTATCATATAGGTTTTGTCCGTCCTTTGTCATTGCTTCTACATGTAGGTGTAACCTGTAATAAGGTACAGGTATTGCATACTGGCTATTATCCGTATTATAATAATAGAGCATCGTATTCCTGTTGTACAAAGATATATTGGACCTGGTCAGCTCGGGGTATTTATTGAGAACGGTAGAAGCTTTTCTTACATAGTCTTCCCAATATTTTTTATCCTGGTTTACATCTGCAGGTTTTAGGAAAATATCTACCGGATCGATTTTTTCGAAATCAATCACCGCCAGCTCTTCTTCAGTCATATTTTGTTGCCGCATGGTGGCTATCTTGGCTTCGTATTTTTCAGCCGCATCTTTATATAAACCATCCAGATCCATCCAGATCCTTGTTGCTATTCCTATCGGGTCATTTTCTAAGCTAACGCTCCTGGGATAAAAACCATAGCCGTACATGGAATTCATATCAAGAAATTCTGAATTATTCCTTGCATAGCTTCCTACCAATAATGTAGGATATCCCACTCTCTGTGATGATTGGGAAGAGTTGATCAATGCGCCGAGCGATGCATTGACATTTAGGTGCTTGGAGTCAATTAAGGTATAGCCGATAAAAAATGACGGTTGAAGCTTATCAATTTTTAGTTCGGCCTTATTTCTGTCTACTTCTTTCTTTATAAAAGAAATGATCGTTTTTGCATCTTGGGCATTCACTATATGTACACTACATATAAATATGATTGCTAAGATAAAATTACGGAATATATATGTGATTTTCATTGGTATACAAATTAATATTAAGATATATTTTGTTACATTTGTTTTAAGGACGTTCTAATATGGGTGGTTGTGACTGTGACTTTGGTTTCTTTTGTGTTTCCACCATTTTTACAAATAGGGTGGGAGATACACAAGATACTGGGATTGAACCCGATTCCGCTCCACAATAACCATTGAAAGCATCATATTCTTTACCGCAGGCTTCAATCTGGGAGAACATGGATAAAGGAGTACCTACCAGGTCGACACCCCTGACCAGCTCATCCGGTCTTCCGTCCACATATATCCTGTAAACAACCAGAGGGGTAACATTAAAGGCATTCGGCATATATCTTCCCGTAGTGGTGAATCCTCCGGATACCTTATCAAATAAGTAACCAAATTCCTTGTTTTCCTTTTTAGCCTGTTCGATCAGCATAGTCCGTAATTCTTTTTCCGTTTTTGGATTTTTGGATTCAATGATCATGTTCGATTGGCGGGTGACACAATTATAATAAATCATGGCCCGTCCGTGTCCGTTCGAATTTGAGAACCCGTCAATAGGAGTCCGGCTCATCAAAAATGATTTCAGGATACCATTATCTACGATCGTTACCTTTTGTCCCCGGATGCCCTCGTCATCGAAGACATAACTTCCATTCAACGGAATACCCTTATATTTTTTCAGTTGCGGGTCAAAAATAACGGAGAAATCTGCAGGTAAAACCAGTTCACCTACTTTTTTCTTGAATGTCTGTGCGTCAGACTCCTGTTTTAACCTGGCTCCTTCGATCCTATGCCCGAAAATTTCATGGAAAAATACACCGGATGCCTCGGCTGTCATTAACGCAGGTCCGGAGTATGATTCTGCGATGGGGGCTTTTCTCAGTGCGGAAATCAGTTTACTCATTTCGCGCGCATCTTCGATGATTTTTGCATCGGATGGGAGATCTTTTGGGTCCAGTGCAAAATAAGATTGATATAATGGCAGGTTCATCCCGTCTTCTGCTGTGGTAGAAGCATTAACATATATCCTATAAGCATACGCATTTTGTGTGATTTCCGCACCATCTGTGTCTACAAAATATTTTCTTACCAGTTCGACGCTAATTCCCGAAGATGCAGATAACACATCTTTATTTTCAGAGAAGACCTCACTGTATTTTTTTATTTTCTTTTCCCAGGCAGCCACATCAAACTTCAGGTCTTTTATTTTCATTGGCTTTTCATAATATTTTTCAGCCTTTTCCTTTGAAAAATCATCTGATTTATCTTCCGCTGCAACTTTTACGGCAACATTGGCTTTTACGTTTTCGTATTGTTTTACCGAACCTTTATAAAGTTGATCTGTTTTGAGCCATAATGCTTTTTGTATGGCCAGCGGATCATCGTCCAAAGACATTGTATTGTAGCTGTATGCAGATGAGTATCCGCCATCTGATGAGACATTCTTGGTATTATCCAATGTATGGTCGCCCACCCTCACTGACACATGAAATAGTCGCTGATGGCTGGGTTCACTATATGTCAGATCTCCAAAAGAGGCATTGATACTATAGCTTTCCGCATCCTGAACCCTGTAACTGATGTAGTAAGCCGGAACGGGTTGCGCTTTTAACGATGCAAAATTTCGGTCGACCTCATTTTTCAGGATGCCAAGTAACTTATCCTGAGAGAATGTTATTTGTATTACTGTAACGAATAACAACAAGATGAATATTGTTCTTTTCATGTTATAAAGATTAATGGTTAAAAGGATACTCCCTATGGCAAATATAATTATATTTTCGTAAAATGCAATTTACGAAAGAAGTATTTCCAAATGATTAGAGTGTTTTGTATTTTTCAGTTTGCTGTCTTTTTAGCATAAGAATGTTATATTTGCAGACATAAGGATTTCATAAAATACCGTTTTGCCTGATCATCCTGATAGGGTAAATGTAATTTGTTCATTTATTGTGCAATCTTTATCTAAAGAAGTCATCGAAACAAATAATAGATTGATATACCAACATCAAATACGATTAATTAGCCAACATGCCACACGAAATTAACCTGGATAGCCATAAAGGATGTAAATATTATTTTTCAGAGAATCATACCCGGTTCATATTGACTGATATTAAATCTTCAGAAACAATGACCCTTGAGTATAAGGAATATAATCATATCATTGTTATTCTTAAAGGCAGTTTACTGATCGAGTATGATGAATTTGTCAATACTAAGTTTCCGGAAGGAGAAATTGTGTTTGTCCCGGCTTATTCAAGATCACATATTGAAGCAATTGAAGAATCAAGGGTCCTGATCGGGACATTCGATATGCCCGATGATATCTGTATCACAAAGTCAATGGAGATGCTTTGGGAGCTTCGTTCAAAAATGGAATACAAGTTTGCATCTGTTCCTATCAAACCGCCAATGCAGCAATACCTGGACCTGTTGATCATGTACATCGAGAGTGGTATGCAGTGTGCCCATCTGCATGAAATAAAAGAACGGGAACTGTTTTTGGTACTCAGGTGGTTTTATACCAATGAAGAATTTGTCCGGTTATTTTATCTGATTATAGGTAAGGCGCTTGATTTTAGAACGTTGGTAATAAAAAATTATGACAAAGTAAAAAACATAGAAGAACTGGCAAAGGAGATAGGCATGAGCCGGTCAAATTTTGACGCCAAATTTAAAAAGGTTTTCGGGATGCCCCCCAAACAATGGGTTTTACAACGTAAGGCCAGAAGTATCAGGTATTACATTTCCAAACCGAATGTTACCATCAGTGATGTCATAAGAAAATACAACTTTGAATCATTTACCCATTTTAACCGTTTTTCCAGGCAACAATTCGGAATGACACCATCGGAATTGATGAAAGCAAAAGAAGACAATCCGGAAGAACCGGATAAGCAATAATTTTGTGATTCGAATTATATACTAAACTACTACCATAAACGGAAATATTACTTTCCTTATTATTTATATCTAGCCACATAGTGGTTGTTTTATTTTCTATAAACGAGTCATTTCAGTATAAAGGTTTTTAAAATCAAAATTTTAAATCCGGAACCCGGAATTTTGGATATTGACCTTTAAGGATGAGAATTCCTGTATAGTGAAAAATGTAAACTAAATCAGGAAATGTGAAAACTAAACTGCTAATAACCAGCATGTTTTTTGTAAATAAAACATAGATAAATGATTAAGATGAAGAGAATATTATTAGTGATATTTGTTTTAACCACAACCATTCACTGTATATCCGCTCAGGATATGATGTTGAAAACAAACCTTCTTTATGCCGGGGCAACATTCACCCCCAATATTGGTGCCGAAATACGGTTAAACAGCAATTTTACCCTTGATTTAAACGGGGCATACAATCCCTGGAATCTGAAAGGAAGCGCAGAGAGTAACAAAAAACTTGTCCACTGGATGGCACAAGCTGAGTTGCGGTATTATACCTGTCGTAGTTTCGATGGACATTTCTTTGGTGTACATCTTCTTGCTTCACAATATAATATCATCCAGAGGAATCTTGATTTTATACTGGGAAACGATTCAGAAAAATATCGTTTTCAGGGTTATGGCATAGGAGCAGGATTATCGTATGGCTACCAATGGGTATTAAGTAAAAACTGGAGCCTGGAGGCCACCGTAGGAATAGGTGCCATGTACCTTGACTTTGATAAATACGAATGCCGGACATGTGGAAAACAGGAAGGTTCGGAAACGAAAATTTACCTGGGGCCCACCCGGCTAGGCATAAACCTGATTTATTACATCCGATAATAAAATGAAAAAGAAAATTATATTTCACTTATCCTTATTATTAATCATCTTACCGAATTTAGTTGCACAGGATAATGATCCAGTCCGTTTTTCCAAAATTCAACTCGAAAAAAAAGGCAATCGGGTATTTTTAACACTGGATATATCTGTCGAACGAAATCAGCCCAGGGAATACCGGTTAATTACCCCGGGCATTGAAGGTGGCTCCAGTTCAATGGCTTTTAAACCTATTGTTATTGAAAGCCGCCATGCGCAAATGATTGGTTTGCGCAATGCCAAAAGAATGAAAACCAAGCAGGCGGATACATACCAAAAGGGTAATTCTTTTACATATACCGACACTATTTTGTATAAAGACTGGATGGATGGCGGGAAATTTTATCTCAATGTTACCGACAGCTTTTGTTGTAAGATCAAAAAATCATATACCATAGTTAAAATAGATCCGGTCACATTTAAAAATAACCTCGTTCCGGTTGTCAAAGAAGTAAAAATAAGTGCAGAAAAGAACATTACCATAGAAAATAGTATTACCAATGATGAACAGGTGGTCTATTTCGCACAAGGTAAAGCCAGCCTGGATACTCAGTTATCCGATGATCCCAGCTATCTCAATGAATTGTATGATACTCTCAGAAGTATTATATCCACTTCTGGTAATAAACTGATCAGCATAGAAATTACCAGTTATGCCTCACCCGAAGGGAATTATCAGGATAATATGCAATTGAGTTGCGATCGGGCACGCAGTCTTAAAGATTTTCTTCTGGAAAAAGTTCCGGTCTTGAATGACAGCTTATTTCTGTTAAACTGTAAAGGTGAAAACTGGGAAGGTTTACAGGATCTGGTGCATCAGTCGGATATGCCATACCGGGATGAAGTGCTCGAAATTATTGCCAATACCACAATGGATGATGGTGGCGTGTCACGGAAAAATGAACTTCGGAAATTGAAAAACGGCACGATCTACAAATACATGCTGGAACATTTCTATCCTAAATTGAGGAATGCCCGGGATATTACCATTAAATATTTTTCTACCGGCAATGAAAATATTCAAGATAGTCCGGAAAAGTAAAAATGTAAACAGAATTGTGAAATGTGTAAATTAAACTACTGAAAATCAGTACGAAAATTGTAGTAATATGAATGAGTTTTTAAATCAATAATTAGATAAATAAATTAAATGAAAAAAGTAAACTTTTTAATCCTGGCCTTAACAGCCTTCATTTTCTTTTCCTGTTCAAAGGATGACAAGGCAAATGATCCTTTTATTCAAGGACAGGAAACCCATTCGGCAGTTTCCTTGTCGTTTCCTAAAACTATGCTGAAGAGCGCTGATGAGGGTGCGGCAAATACGGTTGAAGCAGAAGTAACAACTGTTGCCGTATATATAGTAGACGATATCAATGGTATGATGCATAAAGGTGTATTCAACAATACACAATTTGTCGAACAAAACGGCAAATACGCACTTACTTCGGCTATCAAAACCACGACAGGAGATAAGAAAATATATGTGGTATTGAATCCGGGTGCAACACTTCAAACGAACATTGATAACATGAAAGGTGGTATCTTTGGTGACATTGCGCTCGACGGCACAGCCGCGAATTATGTAACTGCTTCAGATCTGGTGATGGCAAGTACGGCGGCAGCTTCCAAAACCCTTACCGTGCAGACCGAAGCCGAAGCCCTGGCAGATCCCCTGGCTATTACTGTACAACGTAATACGGCAAAGGTAGCTGTTAAGGAAAAATCCGCATCCACGCCGGTTATTGGCGGAAGTATTGCCAATCTGGAATTTGCCATGCTTGTTGAAGCCAAGAAATCATATCTGGTTCAACAAGGAGGTAACACGCTGGGTACGGTAATTACCCCCGGCCGGAATATTTCGCCTCTTACTGCCGATAATGACTATTTCACCAAGTTGTCTACGCCTTCAACATGGAAGAGCGTAAATACCAACTCCGTTGAAAATAAAGATTTAGCCGGATATTATGTCCTGGAAAATGTGAATGTCAGTAATGTAACAGGTAACACCACAGCAGCCATTATTAAAGGGCAATATACGCCGACAGCCAATACTGTGGTTGTTGCTTACGCAGCAAACGGCACACGTACCATCGGTTCTATTTCAGCAGGTGAATCATTCTATGTAAAGAAGTCAGATAACACTTTCTGGAGTGAAAGTGCTTACGCTGATGCTCTTAATAACGGACTCACAGCAGGTCATTTCTCAAAGAAATACGATAATGGTACGGGATACTATCGTATCTGGGTTCAGGATGCAGACGGTAACCGCGGGGTATTACGTAATAATTATTATGTACTTAATGTCACTAAGATCTCGGGTCCCGGACTGCCTTCCGTACCCGGTGTGGATCCGGAAGACCCCAACCTGCCTATTGAGGAAGATACATATATTTCTGTAGAAGTAACCATTCTTCCCTGGAATGTAGAATCATCAGATCACGAACTTTAAACCAAACCTCCATGTGTATCGGGAGTGTAAAAAGCTCCCGGTATTTTTAATCATCCGGAAATATAATAAATGAATAAAATAAATCATATAAGACTGATTGTAATACTGCTCTGCAGCATTACATTGCCTGGATGTATTAAGGAAGATTTGGCCGATTGCCCGGTAGATCAGGATATTTCCCACTATCTGACGTTCGAATACACCAAAAATACTGACTTTGTCGACAAATTTGCCGATGCAGTCGCTACGCTCGATGTATTTGTTTTCGACAGCGACGGTATATTGACCGGAATACTGTCGGAAGAAGGGACTCCGTTGAAAAACGGAAACTACCGAATGATACTGGATCTTCCCGACGGTACTTATACCTTCATCATTTGGGGTGGTTCCCGGAAATCCTATCAGATATCCCAAGCAACGGATCATTACAGGTCGATGATCGGTTCGGCCCGGCTCGATCAACTGAGATTAGCCCTGAATAATAATTGTACTTTCGAAAATACAGATGACCTGTTTCACGGGATTGCACAAAATGTGTTTATCCACTCAGAACAATCATCACACACACATATCAGCTTAACAAAAAATACCAATATCATCAATGCCAAAGTTTATGGTATTTCCAATCTGGCGAACGCCGGGAACAGTATGGATGTTATTTGTTCCGCCGCAAACGGCGAATTGAATTTTGATAACTCTATCAGCAATCCTGAATCGTTGATTCAATATATACCTGTTCAAACTGAAACCAAAGGTGAGTTAAAGGTCGGTTTTAAAACCCTCAGGTTATTAACAGGAATGAAATCCGCCTTTACCATCCGCAATACAAACAGTAATGAAGAAATTTTCAACCATAGTTTAATAGAATTAATTAAGTTATTGCCAGACATACACACAGATGAAGATCTTGACAGGAACGATGTATACGATGTAGAGATCTATTTTGATACAAATTTGTCGGCATCCGTTACGATTAACGGCTATCTGGTAATCAGCAGTGATCAGGAAATCCAGTAATATTATCTTATACCGAGTTAAATAAACCATGAAAACCATAAAAAACATACTTATCATATTGTCCGGAATCTTTCTTTCTGCCTGTCATGAAGAACTGGGATACGATGATGTTCCTGCTCCTTCCTCCGGCGGAAATTCGGTTGAAGTGACCGTGCGGCTGAATACACCCAGCGGTTTCCCTTCCCGGACGCGGGCATTGACCGAAACGCAGGAAAATGAAATACATGATGCATATATTTTCGGATTTAAAACAGGCGTGCTATCCTATGTGAAAACTATAGAAGAAATGACGGATACCGGTAACGGTAAATCTTTCAAAGTAACACTGAGTGCAAGCAAAGATGCAGCCGATACTTACAAATTAATGATCCTGGCCAATGCCGGTGACCATATACTTTCTCTGGCTGGAAATGATCTTAAAGGATTGAACGGAAAAACATACAACGAAGTCCAACAGGCACTGTTGGAAGACGGTATCAGCGAAGCGATGTTTACATCCGGCGGGTCGGTAGTGATGTGGGGTGAATTACCTTACGAAGAGATTAAAAGTACGAACAAAACCTTTTCGGTTTCACTGGTACGTTCCATTGCCCGTATTGATGTAGGGGTAGGAGCCACTGGTTTCGATGCAGGAAGTAAACTCGCCACATGGGGCGGATTGTCCGATTTCGTCCTTGAAGAGGTCTATCTGTATAAACCGAATAATGCTTATTATTTTGTGCCTCAGACGGGCCATTTCGATGAAATGAATAAAGTCACAGTTCTACCTTCACCTGTAGGTTCACAGCTTTCCTCTCCGCTTATTTACGCCGTATCAGATGGAAAGAGCCTTGTACGAAATATATACACGGTGGAGTCAGACATCAGGATCGAAAGCAATGCTGCATCTGGAGACAAGAACCATACCAACAGGGCGGCTATTGTGGTGAAGGGATCATACAAGGGGAATCCTTCGAGTTATTACAGGCTTGACTTCATCAACAGCAGCAGGGAATTGATCAATATTCTCCGGAACCATTTATACCAGTTCAATATCAAAAGCGTATCCGGAAACGGATTCGAAGACCCTGACGAAGCTTATACTTCACTGGCGGTAAATATGGATGTGGAAGTGATCGACTGGAATGACGGCGATATCGGTGATATTGTTTTCGACGGACAATACATGCTGGGAGTGAGTAAAGGACAGTTTATGTTATCCAAGGAACAAAGGACAGCCTCAGATACGGATAACCGGATGTCGGTAATTACCGATGTGCCCGGCGGATGGACCATAGAAAGTATTGACGATGCGCAGGGAGATACTGAAACAGTATCGTGGTTGACGGTAAGCCGGAAATCAGGACCTGCAAATTCCAAAGTTATCGTCAGCATTCTCACCGAAGAAAACACATTTTCGGAAAACCGTACCGGATATATACATATCAAAGCCGGTCGATTGAGTTACAAAGTGGAAGTCATTCAGACACATCAGTCTAAAATAGATCTACGTATTATGGATGAGTCTGGTATTGATGTCAGCGAATTATTATTTCATTCAAATGTTGGAGGGACCGTTCCGGCACAATTGCTGAACGTAAACTGGTTACCCCAGAGCACCGTGATGTACGTTATGGCAGCTTCTGTAAATGGTATCCCCGCCTTTGATTTTGGAACCGGTGATGCGATTATTTCCGGCCCGGTAGTAGGTATAAACGGTCAGAAATTTTATACCATACAGCCATCGGCAATGACTCAGGTTGAAATAGACAACGACCCGTTCATGGAAAAAATGTTAAAAGTCGATTTTACGGTGGCCCATGAAATAGAGTATATTACCAAAACTTTATTCCTGTTGCAAAGGAATTATGCTGCCGTACCCAAAACAGATGCCGATTATGTGATGGATGGTTCTCAGCAGTATTTTACTATTAATGCCAATGCACCCTGGAGCATTGCAGTTGTGGATGATCCCGGCCTGATACTGACACAATTGGTTACCACCGGAGGCGGAGCCAATATGGATAAACGCGATGAAAAAGTTTATTTTTTACCAATAAAGAGTACAACCGCTTCAGCGGGTGAAGTTTCCCTGGTGATTAAAAGTACGGATTCCCGGTATCCTTTCCCTGATACGCCGGTTAAGATTAGCTTTATCCCGGAAGAAGCCACATATCTGGTGAATTGTGAAAGTGCGGTGGTGAATGGGGTATACGAATCAAATATTCCGGTAACAGGCGCCAACACGATGACCATTGACATTACTGCCGGTTCGCCCGGATCTTATCACATCGTATCCGATGTGGTGGACGGCTTATCATTCGAAGCTTCCGGCGAATTCCTTGAGGCAGGCACGAAAACGGTCACACTTCAGGCAAAAGGTACACCCGTAGGTACCCGTACAAAGGAAATGACGCTGATCATAAATTCCGACGGCAACCAGACCATTGCATGCACTGTCCCTGTGTATATGCTTATTCCCAGAAAATATATCCTGAGTCTTGGATCCAGTGATATGGCGATTCACAGTGCTTTAGGCGTTGGACAAATATTCAGTAACTCAAAAAATTTTGGGCCTAATGCAAGCAGTACATTTAAAACTTACCGTCCCGATATCGTTCCTATACTCCCCGGCTTAGAAACACTGAATGTAGCCGCACTTAAGCCGTATCTCGAACCCCCTACGGGTAAACCTATCGATATTGTGATCATCACATATAATGCCGATCTTTCAGGTACTGATGCAGCGGCTATGTTAAGTAATTATGTGAAAAAAGGTGGAGTAGTGATCATGTTGAATGAACATAATATGGCAACGACCGAGAATATCACCTTCCTCCGGACGTTGTTCGGAAATGCTTCGATAACCGGAACCGATGATGCTGTTGCAGCCGGAACCGTACTTAAATTACCTGAATATAATGATCCGATACTTAACGGACCGTTTGGGGATATAAGAGGGAAATATGTAGGTGAAGATCGTGGATATGCCGATGTACTTACCACATTCCCGGCCGAAGAAATCGAATGGTACATTCCGTCAGTGGATTATAGTGGTACAGGCGGCAACAGCAACCAGATATTTGCTTTCAAAGCCAAAAACTACAATTTCTTCTGGTGTGGCGATGGTGGCTTGCTGTCCAACAACGATACTAATGGATATACTTCCTACCCGGTAACGCTTACGGGCGATAGCCGGCCATCCAACAGGTTATACGGAAGAAACGCATCCAACAGGCAGGTGGTGGATAATGCTACTTTCTTCGCCAACATTATGGCGTGGGCGATGCAACAAGCCGAATTTAACGGCATAAGTACGAGATAATATAGAGTTGGATAGAAGGTAAAGGGTGGGTGCGTTATTTGCACCTGCCCTTTATGATTTCAAGGTTTTTTCAGCAAATCCCTATTTCTTTCTGATGCTCTTGTCTTTTCTTAACGAAGAGTGAAAAACTCCGGTTGACCACAATGTTGCTAAAATCAATAAAGGTTGGAAAAATAACCTGATTAATCTTTTTTGATCGGTATCTAGCCCTAAAGCATCGGTTTCATTAAGATACTGAGCAATATTACCCGGGAAGACAAGGATGTAGAAAACGGCCAGGATGATTCCCATTTCTATTTTTCGTTTACCTGAAAAAAGCATGCCCAGTCCCAACAATAGCTCTACCACTCCTGATAATATTACTACCATGTCTTTGTCCATCGGAACCCAATCGGGTACCTGTGCCTGAAACTCTTTACGCAAAAATGTCAAATGACCGGTAGCTGCCAGGATCATGAATAATCCCAAAGTAATTCTCAGGATATTTTGTAGTGTATTTGTTTTAACTGCATTTCTTTTCATCTTTTTAGACTTTTATTGATATAAGATAGATATAGGGTTTTCACCGGTTTTTTAGGGTAGGTAAATGAGGTTGATTTTTAATAGGTTTTATTTGTTAAGCTCCTGTAATCCGTCAGATTTTGAAAAATTATCGACAACAAATCTACAATTTTTACTCTTAATCACTATCTGGAGATCTACAATTTTTTTCATGCTTTCTGAATAAGTTTTTTGCTTTAAATACCTTTCGATAGAGCAATTTTCATAGATTTTTTGGTTGGTTTATCCGTATTATTTTCTGAAATATTTAAATTTATGAAGAAAATATTGTTTTAGACTTTAGACCTATTTGTTGATATTGATGAAATAAAAATTTCAATCATGGATTAATCCTCTTCGACTAAAATGTTGTTTTACAAAAAGATTTTATAAATGGAAGGAAATTATTGCTTATGCCTGGTAAACATACGTTTATGATATTTGTCATGTTTTATATTAGAGTGATGCAACTATCTTTGTAATGCTTTCTTAAGTGCGGGTTACAGTGGTTTTAAGAGAAAATGGGTAGGATAAAATATTGGCTTGATTCATATCACAAAATTAGTTAGTTCAAGCGGAAAATACTTATGGGCAAGGAAATCGAGTTGGATGAAAAATATATGCATAGTAGTCTCTTAAAGGGCTGTGGCACACCTATTCCAGAGAGAGAGAGAGAGAGAGAGAGAGAGAGAGAGAGAGAGAGAGAGAGAGAGAGAGAGAGAGAGCCATAATGTAGGCATATTATATTTATCATACAAAAAAGGAACGATATTGTTGTGCAATATTGTTCCTTTTTTTATTCCAGATATTACTATTCTGGGTCATAGAATAGCTTTATTCCTAAATTTAATAAATATGAAGGAGGGACGCCTATGAAATAAAAGAGTAAAAAAATGACGGAGAAATGGTTGCAACATCTCTCCGTCGGCAGAGATCAACTTATATCTACAGATACCTGTCGATACTCAACAATATGAATGATTCATCACAAATCATGCCATGCTGGTTTGTATATTCATGAATGCTTGACAGGTTCCAGTGGATTTATACAATAAATATAAATACATCACATTTATGAAATATATTGGAACTATATTTTTAATGTTTTTTTTAACTACTACAACATATGCTCAAATAAAAAGGGTTACAGGGGTAGTGAGGGATGCTACGGATAATAGTACAATGCCTGGCGTCAACGTTGTGGTAAAAGGATCTTCGATCGGAACAGCTACTGATATGAACGGAGAATTTTCCATTAATGCCGGTGCCAACGACACACTTGTTTTTACTTTGGTAGGGAAAAAAACAGAGGAGATCGTTCCCGGCCAGAGAAGCGTATTGGAAGTCTCTTTGGCTGATGATCAATCCCAAATAGAAGAAGTGGTGGTTACCGCTTTCGGTAAAACAAAAAAATCCAGTGTCGCTTCTTCCGTTGAATCGGTAAAGGTTTCCGAATTGCGGATTCCTTCTTCGAACCTTACCGGAGCATTAGCAGGAAGGATTGCCGGTGTTATTTCTTATCAGACAACCGGTGAACCGGGTGCAGATAATGCTCAGTTCTTTGTCCGTGGGGTCAGTTCTTTCGGTTACAAAAGCGATCCGTTGATATTGATCGATGGATTTGAATCTACCAGTGACGACCTTGCGCGTTTACGACCGGATGATATTGAGAGTTTTTCGGTAATGAAGGATGCAGCAGCTACTGTTATGTACGGAGCGAGAAGTGCCAATGGTATCATCTCTGTCACTACCAAGGCAGGCCGTGAAGGTCCGGTAAGGGTCAGTGCCAGGGTAGATGTCAATGTAGCTACACCGACTCAATCTGTCGAATTCCTCGATGGGGTGACCTATATGAGGTTGTACAACGAAGCGCAGATGACCCGTAATCCTGAGTTAGGCGCTTTTTACAGCGAACAAAAGATACAGTCAACCATGCGAGGCGAAAATCCTATGATCTACCCCAATGTGAAATGGTATGACGCTCTTTTTAATAAAGCCACTGTAAATGAAAAAGTCAATCTGAATGTTTCCGGAGGAGGACAGGTGGCTACCTATTATGTAGCCGGAGGATTCGACCATGAAACAGGTTTGTTGAAAGTAGACAAACGTAATAATTTCAATAACAACATCGATATCAAACGTACCCACATCCGGAGTAATGTGATTTTTAAACTGAGTAAAACAACTACTTTGGATACCAGGATTTTTGGCCGTTTCGAACGCTATACCGGTCCTTATGAGTCGGCAGACATCATTTATAATCAGGTGATGCGCTCCAACCCCGTGGATTTTCCGTTTACTTATGAACCGGATGAAGCGAATCAGTATACCGAGCATATTCTTTTCGGAAGTACCTCCATTGGAGGTGGGCTTAAGGTAAACCCTTATGCTACCATGGTGCGCGGATATGAAGACAGGAACGAGACCAGCCTTACTGCACAGGCTTCTTTATTACAGGATTTGAGTTTTCTTGTAGAAGGTTTGAAGATCAGTCTTAAATTTTCCGCTAATACCTGGAGCAAATATTCCAGCCAGAGATTTTACGACCCATATTATTATGCGCTGCAAAGCTACGACCAGATTACCGGGGAATATACCCTTTTTGCATTGAACCCCACCGGGGGGTCTGCTTATTTAGGAGAACTGATTCCGGGTCGCGATGCCAGCGGGCTATATTATTATGAGGCTATTCTCAACTGGAACAGGCTGTTCGGAAAGCATAACGTAGGCGCTACAGTGGTGGGGTTGATGCAGGAAAACCTGCTCACCGGCGGTAACAGCCGCTCTATTTACGAAACCCTGCCCGAAAAAAATATGGGTCTTTCGGGTAAGTTTACTTACGATTTTGCCTCCAGGTACTTTCTTGATTTTACTTTTGGTTTCAACGGTTCGGAGAAATTCTCGGGATCCAATCAATATGGTTTCTTCCCTGCGTTGGCAGGAGCCTGGATGATTTCTAACGAATCTTTCTTTGATCCGCTTAAGAAGACGATCACTTCCCTGAAGCTCAAGGCAAGTGTGGGAAGAGGTGGTAATGACGCCATTGCCGGTAGGTCAGGCCGTTTCTTCTTTTTGTCCGATGTCACCCTTGGCGGCGGCGGATTCCGGTGGGGTAATGATTTTCAGAACTCTTACAGTGGTTACAGTGTAAGCCGTTATGCTAATCCGAACATCACTTGGGAAGTATCCGACCAGTATAATGCAGGGATTGAACTGGGACTGTTCAAAAATGAATCCTTAAAACTTCAATTTGAAGTGTTTAAGGAAGTCCGTTCGAAAATCTATATGACCCGGGATAACTTTCCGAAATCGGCAGGATTGGAGGCATCTATCAGTGGAAATGTAGGTAAAATGCAGAAAGTCGGGTTTGATGGTTCTATCGACTACGAATATCAGTTCACAAGAGATTTCTGGATCACCGGAAGGGCCAATATCACTTATGCCACGAATGAATACCTGGAACTGGATGAAAAGAACTTTCCCGATGAATACCTGAAAAGGAAAGGCCACAGTAAAGATCAGGGTTGGGGTTTAATTGCAGAGCGTCTTTTTGTGGATGAAGCTGAGATCATTTACTCGCCGCGTCAGGACTATGGGGAATATCAGGCCGGTGATATCAAATACAAGGATGTGAACGGCGACGGTGTAGTCAATGATAACGATCGTGTAGCCATGGGATACCCAACCACTCCCGAAATGCAGTATGGTTTCGGTTTATCCATGGGATATAAGCGTTGGGACCTCTCGTTTTTCTTTCAGGGGAATGCAAGGGTATCCATGTTCATTAATTCGGGAGCAAACTGGAATAGTGAGAGGACGAAGCAGGACGGGATCGCGCCTTTTGTGGATCAACGTAACGCCCTGCCTATTATTGCAGATGATTACTGGAGTGAGACCAACCCGAATCCGCATGCTTTCTGGCCGCGTTTGTCCACTACTGTTGTCGATAACAATAACCAACAGTCGTCGTGGTGGTTGCGTGATGCATCATTCCTTCGTCTGAAAACCGTGGAAATAGGCTATAATCTGCCGGGGTGGGAAAAAATTCACCTGCAGATGCTTAGGATATACTTTTCCGCTGAAAATGTGTTTGTTGTTTCTCCATTCAAGCTATGGGACCCCGAAATGGGCAGCAATGGGATAGGCTATCCGCCCAACAGGCGATTCAACGTCGGGATAAAAATAGACTTTTAACCTTTCAAATTAACGAAAAGTATGAAGAAAATAAATATAATAATCGGGTTGGTAGCGGTAATGATCATTACCTCCTGTAGCGAATATCTGGATGTAGTTCCGGATAATACGTTGAAACTGGAAAATATTTTTGCCACTAAAGAAGATGCATGGGATGGCCTGGCCAAATGCTATACATATCTTCCTAATGATAATGCGGCGCATGAGTCACTGCTTTTATTAGGTGATGAGACAATAGGCAGGATCGGTGTTTCTTTCCAGAGGAGTACCACCGATCAACGGGCCGAAAGGATCATGCGCGGATTACAGTCCACCAGTGATCCCGTGCTTGGAACATGGTCGGGTACCAATGGCGGGAAAAATTATTTCCAGGCTATTCGTAGCTGTAATGTTTTCCTGCAATACGTAGATGGTATCCGTAATCTTTCCGATAGCGAACGGGCGGATTGGCGTGCGCAGGTGACTTTCCTGAAAGCTTATTATCACTTTCTGTTACTGCGGCAATATGGGCCGGTTATTATTTCGGATAATCTGATTGCACCCGATGCATTATCGGAGGATTTATACCAGAAAAGAAGTAAAGTAGAAGACGTTTTCGACTATATCCTCGGTTTACTGGATACATCCATTTCTTCTTTGCCTGAAACCCGTCCTACTTCCGACCTTGGGATGATCGACCGGGTAGGCGCATTGGCTATCAAAGCGCGGATACTGTTGTACCGTGCCAGTCCATTTTTCAGCGGGAACAGGGAATTTTTCGACGATTTCCTGGATCCGTCCGATGGGGAAAGGTTTTTCGCAACGACTGATACCGAAGAACAAACCAAAGAAAAATGGGCAAATGCTATCACTGCCATCAATGCAGCGATAACTTTGGCTGAGGCCCAGGGGAAAAAGTTGAGCACTTCCGAGACCACCAAGCCGACGCCATATTTGCCGGATAGCGCCTTTTTCCGCTTGAATCCCGATAAGATGAAGAAATTGTATGACTTGCGTTTTGTAGTGGTTGCTCCATGGAATGAAGAATTGATATGGGGTAATTCTAATGTAAGTGTATATAGTGACAATGAAATAGCTGATATGATGAATATTCGCCTGCCTCAGGAACAGGCCGAAGGGATCAAAGAAGATAACGGTTATTCACAACAATGGCTGGCAGCAAGCTACCAGATGGCCGAAAGGTATTATACGGCAAACGGATTGCCGATTGATGAGGACCTGACATTCAATTATAATACACGGTTGGACCTCTATACCACTCCTGGTGCCACTGATCCGGATTATCCGGCTATTGCAGGCCTCCTGCAACCTAATACGCCTACTGTTAACTTGTATATGAACCGGGAAATGCGTTTCTATGCCAACCTGGATATCACAGGAGGATATGTGCGCACTCACTATCAGACCATACCGGTATATATGATGGCAACTACGCCCGGCGGATTAAAAGAAACGATCAGTCAGGATAATTTTCTGGCTACCGGTATCGGCGTCCAGAAAATGACCCATCCTGAATCCATGTCAGGGGCCTGGCAACGGGTACAACGTTATCCTATGCCTATTATCCGCCTTGCCGACCTGTACCTGATGAAAGCTGAAGCATTGAATGAATATAAGGCCGCTCCGGACCAGGAGGTCTGGGATGCCATTAACCTGGTTCGCAGACGTGCCGGTATACCCGACGTGGAAGACGTATGGTCCGATCCTTCATTGGCACGTACATTGAATAAGCACACTACCCAATCGGGAATGAGGGATATTATCCTGACGGAAAGGTCTATCGAACTTGCGTTTGAAGGTAGCCGTTTCTGGGATATGTGGCGGCACAAAAGGGCACACAAGGAATTTAACGCTTCCATACAGGGTTGGAACTATAAAGGTACTTCAGCCAGTACATTCTTTGTGTTGGGTGTATTACAGCCCAGGCGTTTTATCATCAGGGATTATTTGTGGCCTATCGATCTGAATGAATTAAATACCAATGCCAATATCTCGCAAAATCCGGGATGGTAGTTTAAGTAATTGATAATTGACAATTGATTATTGATAATTAGGTAGCAGCAGGATATACGATAAAAATAAAGAAAAGATGCTTCTTACATGATCAATCATCAATGATACTTATAAAATAAATCGAATTATATGAAAATAAAATCTTACATATATCTGATGTCGCTGGCCATTATAGGTATCAGCGCCTGCAAGGAAGGATCCAGGTTCGAATCCTCTTCGGATGATAAAACTCCTCCTGGATCTCCGACCATCCTTTCATGGAAACCGCTCAACGGAGGAGCCCGCTTCTTTTTTGCCATTCCTGATGACGAGGATTTACTCAGTATCGATGCGGAATATACCAATCCGAAAGGAAAAACGTTTCGTTTTACTTCTTCTTTTTATATTGACTCTATTGATGTCATAGGTATGGGTAGTACCGATCCCCAGACTGTACGGCTTTTTGGTGTAGACCGGGCCGGAAACCGTTCGGTAGCAGTGGAAGAGGAGGTGATCCCGTTGGAGCCTGCCGTTACACGTGTTGCAGAAAGCCTGGTCTTGAAACCGGGGTTCAGTTCGTTTTTTGTTGACTGGATCAATGAACTGAAACAGGTAATCAATGTATATGTGCATTTCAAATATACCGATCAAAGTGCTCCTCGTGATATTATCAGTGTCTTTTCATCCAACGTGGAAACAGACAGAAAGTTCATTAATAATCTGAATCTCACGTCGGATGTGCCCATCGAGGTATGGCTACGCGTGGAAGACCGCTACGAAAATACCACGGAAGAAATATCCTTCGGGACGATTTATCTGCAGGAAGATTTCAAGCTGGATAAATCGAGTTGGGTGATTCCAGATGCCGGCGATTCCACTGTTATACTTCGCAATGGGACTAAGTTTAATACTGGTATACCGGCCATGTTCGGCGATGCTAAGGAAGGACGTATGTCAAAACTGATCGACGATATGATTGACCGTGGTGATAACCTGAACTTCTTTCATACGGATAACCGTGGGCGTAACGGTTCCTCTTCAATAGCCAATAAAAACGACTGGAATATAATTCTTGATTTGGGAGACTATTACCAGTTAAGTCGTATTCTTACCCATCAGCGCCATTCAGGTGGATTGGACAATATCAGCCAGGGGCAATATTATAAAAATGAGAATTGTGGAGAATTCAGGCTGTACGTGTTCAATGAAGATCTCATGCGATGGGATACCATTTCCCATCAGAAGACCCCTATACCGACAGGTATTTCTGAGCTGGAAATCGTCACATTGGGCGAAGCAGGTGATATGGCCTATTTTTATCCTGACGAACCTCAATATACCATTCCTACCCGCTGGTTCAGGTATGAAATGGTGAACGGGTTTGCCGATAATTATTCTACAGACCATGCCAATGTCAACTGTATGTCGGAACTTACCCTTTACGGGAGAAAGGCGGAATAAATTTGATCATCTTTAAATTTAAAAAATCATGAAACGTTTGATTTATTTATTAGTAGCGCTCTTGTCGTTTTGTTATGATTCCTGTTCCGATCAATATGAAAATGTGGATAAATATGCCGGCGAAGTGGTCTATCCGGCAGGTTTCGATACTATCTTTGCCCGGATTGGTTACGAAAGGGTAGAACTGGATCTGATGAAGATAGGTCGTATTCCATCAAGTCAGTTGAAACTGGGTAAAGCTTCCAAAACGATTGTGGAGTATGATGGTGTAAAGCAACTTGAAATAGATTCGGTTTGTTCATGGGTGAATATAACCAACCTTACCGAATCTAAATTATATCGCTTTAAGGTATATACCGAAGATGAGTATGGAAATCCTTCCGTACCCCAGGAAATTGCCTTGATCCCTTTTACCGAATTAGACAGGGATTTACTGGGTATTGCATCTCCTAAGCTCACTGTCTCACCTACCGCACTAGTGGCCGAATGGCCAAATGGGCTGAACTCTGTGGCAATGGAATATTATGGCCTTTCATATTCTTATACAGATAAAGACGGTGATCCGAAAAGCAGCACTACCACCGGGACACGGTTCTATTGCGGTAATCTTGAGGCCGGACAAAAAGTCACGATCGATATAGGGTATAAAGTACTTCCTATTGTTGATGAAGTGAAGATACTGGATACGATCATTGTTCCGAAGGCTATGGAAATAGAGATGCCTACCGCAAGTACTCCTTTCTCCCCAACCGAACTAGTCGCATTGAGGGCAAACGGAATTACCACTTTTACTTCGGAAGCAGTAGCATCGGTAACCAAACTTACCTTGCCTTTACATATTGGTACACTGGCCGATCTGTTCTATTTTTCTAATCTGGAGGAATTAGACCTGACAGGGAAAGACCTTCCGAATGTATTACCGGAATTGACCCTTAGCGGGAGCGGTTATACCTACGTAATAGGAGGTGGTAGCTGGCAACCTTATATGAGGAGAATAGAATATACTGAAATTTTCCAGATTAATCCTGCTATTGCAGCACAGCAAACATTACTGGACCTGCTGGAATCCGGAATGCTGAAAAAGGTAACGTATATTAAAAAATCAATGAGCCTGGATGATCTTCTGGAACCTTATATTGCAAGTGGCGTGGTCGAACTGGTAGACGAAAGCTGGTATCCGGCAGAAGCGCCTATTGATATCCAACTCTTGCATCCGGGTAATGTTCAGACCTCCAGTTTCAACGTTTCTGTTGATTACCCTGCTGCAACCGGTGAGGTTCCCAATCCCGGAGATATAACCAATCCGGATAAGGTATACAAGGTGGCACCTATTAACCGGAATGCTACGTTTTCTTTCACCCTTCCCAAAGAATATATGTATGACTTTGAAAGATACAGATATATGAAGTTCAAAGTATATATATCGGGTGGGGACGAGGTAAAAAACGGCACTTATAGCGCATACCGGAAGATATGGCCCAGGATCAGGTACAGTTTCTGGGGGGTCGACCAGGGAAATAATCCTTATGGCAGCGGTGATAATTGGGAATGGAAACCCGGTGGTGACAGAGACCAGTATCAAGTTCCGATAACAAATGTTAGTTCTGCCTGGACAGAAATAACCATAGACATGAAACAGGTGACGGATAAGATTAAAGCACAGGATCATTCCGAATCCTATAATCCCCGTAGTGGACATTATCATTCGCGGAATATCTGTATCAATTTAGGTGCTGAACAGGGGCCGGACCCTTATAATCCAGATAGTCCTATCACATATTATTTTGCTGATATACGGCTGACCAAAGCGCCATAAACAATATGGATTAATCAATGAGACGTTCCAGTTTTTGTTTTTAAGACAGCGCTTCCGGATTTAAGCCGGAGGCGCTGTCTATTTTTATTGAAGTATGTATTTCCTGTTTATTTTGGTGGAAATTTGTCCGTAATATGAGAATAAATTTTAAATGTAGATGTCGTTATTTCACCAGGGCTTCACAAAGTTTATCCATATAATGGACGGAAACATAAGATGTCTTTTTGTAAAATTCTGTATCATAATAGAAAAGACTAAAAGATGTTCATTATTAGCAATGAAGCCGATAATTCAACAATTACTAATGATAGAGTAATATGAAAATATTAATCATTTTTTTCCTTCTTCTGTTCCCGGGCGGCATTTTTGCCCGGCGTACACTGGAAGCCACGGTATCAGACGGTATGACCGGCAAGCCCGTCGGTAATGCTCATGTATACCTGGACGGGACAACCATCGGAACAACTACGGATTCACTGGGCCGGTTCAGGCTTACGGTCAGGAACGCTATAAACACCACTCTGGTGATTAGCCACCTGATGTATGAGAAAATGATTGTTCCCGAACCTTTTCTTAAATTGCCCAAAGTGATCTATCTGGAAGAAAATGTCAATGTTTTCGATGATGTAGTGATAACGGCAAAAGATATCAGCAAACGGAAACGTCGGGAGATGCTGGCCGTTTTCCGTGAGCAACTGCTGGGATACGAGCAGGGAGCAAAATCGAGCAGGATACTGAACGAAGACGATGTGGTACTGGTGCATGACAAGGAAAAGAAAGAACTAAGGGCTTATGCGCAGAAACCCATTGAGGTTGTTAACCATTATCTGAAGTACCGTATCTTATGGGAACTGATAGAATTCAAAATCGAATACTCGGACAAATCACTTTCCGACAAGGCAATACAACATATTTCGGCCATTGGTACCGTATCTTTCACGGATATAGGAACCAGAACGGAAGCCCTGCGCATCCGTAGGAGGGATGTTTTACGGGCATCTACGCGACATTTCTTTGATCTGCTCGCTAAAGAAAAAATGAAAGTTGATGTATTCAAGCAGTTACCTTTAGATCTGGCCTCGTTTCGTTTATTTGAAATTTCCGGTGATATCATCACATTACACGATCCGGAAAAATATTTTATCATATCCGAAATACCCGATGATCCGTCTATGAAACGTGCTGTGATCAATTCCGAAATAAAAGACAGTATACTGGGGCATTTTACTGCTAATATACTGGATTCGGAAACGATGAAAAAACTGGAGATGGTATCGGGAACTCCACATGTATCTTCGGATTACCAGGAAAAAATCCGAAAAGCTCAACAGATCGGTTATAGACCATCAAGTCTGTCGAAATACAGGCAATTAATAAATTATATGGAAGAGAAGTATCAAATAGCTTCTTTTCCCGAAAAAAACTATTCCCGGATTACTTTTTATGCCGACACCTTTACTATCGATGCATACGGCAACACCGACCTATACAAGAATTTTCTGATTGAAAATAGACTGGCGCGTCAACGGTTGGGTGACCTTTTGCCACTGGACTATGAAGATTTGCCGCTAGGTATGGCGGTCACAAATGAATTTCAGGCAGAGGAACCGGACTCATTACTAACGGCAGAAGACAGGATACGGTTGAACTTCCTGAAGCAGTTGCAGGATTTTCCGCAGGAAAAGATTTATGTGCATACGGACAAGTCTTATTACCTGTCCGGGGAAACCGTTTGGTTCCGTGTACATCTTGCAGACTATGTCACGCATGATTCTGCGGGGACAGGGAGCCGCTATGTGTATGGCGAACTTTTTAATCCTGTGGATTCGCTTATTCAGCGGATTAAAATTCGACGGGATAGTTCCGATATTTTCAGGGGCTATTTTGAGCTGCCTCCCGACCTCGCCGGAGGAGATTACCGGCTTTGTTTCTATACCCGATACATGGAGCAGAGCGGGGAAGAATACTTTTTCAACCGTACCATTTCCGTCGGACACACCCTTTCGGCTTTATACCATACAGAGGCTGCATTCAGCTATATGGAAGACAGTGATAAGCTCCGTGCCGTATTAAAGTTTATCCGGATAAAAGACAACAACCCGTTTGTGCCGCAATTGCTTCGACTGGTAAATGCTTCCGGCAAGGAAGCGATTGTGCCGGTGAGTATGCTTGGCGTGGCTGAATTTGACATCCTGCCGGAACAGGACCTTGTTAAAAACCGGTTATACATCGAATATGAATACAATAACATGAGGCATAAGCAATATCTGGCTGTTCCCCCTTCACGTAACGAATATGATGTGTCGTTCTTTCCGGAAGGCGGCGCGTTTCCGGCGAATGCCCGGGTACGGATTGCTTTCAAAGCGCTTCAATTAAACGGAATGGGGGAACAAGTAACGGGTAAGGTGTATGATGCTAACGGTGATACAGTAGCAGTGTTTACATCCAATCCGTTAGGTATGGGATCGTTCAGTCTCCTGCCAAAAGAAGAGGGGAAATATACGGCGCTGTGCCGCAACAGTTTTGGAATGGAAAAGCGGTTCGATCTACCCGGGGTAAATGAAAATGCTGTTAATCTGAAAGCCATCTGGGAAAGCGACCGGTTGGTCGTGAAAACTGTCCATTCTTCCGGATATATATTGCCTGATTCTTTGCGGCTACTTATCCATTGCCGTGGGATATTATTTTACAATGAATTATGGGATATAGGAAAAGGGCTGTCAATCCGTAAGGAACTATTCCCTTCCGGCGTCCTACAACTGCTTCTGGTGGATAGCAGGCTTAATCCTGTCAGTGAAAGATTGGTATTTAATATGAATGAACAGGATATCGCCGAAGTGGCTATTTCCACAGAGAAGGAAAATTACGGAAAACGGGAACAGGTCCGTACAGGCATTAGTGTGGTAAGTCATGACAGTATACCTCTGCAAGGGAGTTTTTCGGTATCTGTAACTGCCGACAGGAACGTGTTACCTGATACGACGGTGAGTATCCTGGGTGAATTGCTACTCGCTTCCGAACTGAAAGGTTATATAGAGTCGCCGGCATGGTATTTCACCGGTGGACGTATTGGTGAAATCGACCACCTGATGCTCACACAGGGATGGAGCCGGTATGATATCAATGCCGTATTGGAAGGCAATATCCAGACTCCGGAAATTTTACCGGAAGCGGTATCCGGAATATCGGGACGGGTCACTTCGGGACTTTTCCTGCAAAATAGCGGGAAAGATTATTATGTTGTCATGAATGTGGCTGGTAACCGGGGGAACCAGTATGCAACCATTGCGAAAGTAGAAGACGGACGCTTTAACATGATTTATGACGAACAACCCAATGGTGTTTCCTATATGCTTCAATTGGTATTTCCCCCTAATTCCATACGCGCGAAAATGTGGCTGGATAGCATAATCTATCCGCCCGTTCGCATTCACCTACCTTACCGGTTTGATACCGAAAGGAGCGGGTTCTACACTTATTTGAGGAATGCAGGACAACAATATGTGTCGGACGACGGAGAACTGGTAAAGTATATTGATGAGGTAGTGATCACGGCCAAACGGCTCAGGGGTATTTCGCCCCTTTCTCCGGGCCGTTTGCAGGACCGGATTATTTCTCTGGAAGAGTTGTCAAAAAAGAAGACAAGTGCGCCGACCCTGATGCAATACCTGATGTCGGTACCCGAAGTGAGTATCAGACGCGATTCCGACGGTACCATGCGTGTACGGTACAAGAATGGGTTATATTATTATGATTATGTTTTTGTGGTAGACGGAAGGTGGTGGCCCATGTATGCAACGGATGAAGTTATTACACAAGGGGAGGCAGCTTCAATGATGGGGTATGTAGCAGATGTTGTGACAGAGAGATCCGCAAAAATAGGACAGCCAAGGAAAACAGTGGTATCAAACAGTCTGGACAGGATACTGTCCATTCCGATAAATAGGGTGGAAGAAATAGAGATAGTTAGGGCTCCGGCCCCACCAATCCGTCTGAAAGATTTTGGGAATATGGTGATAAATGATCCCCTTTTGTATGGTATAAGGGAAAAAACAAAGAATACGTTTGAATATACTTCCACAACAATAGATGATTACCAAGGATATCTGGGTACCATCCTTATTACTACCAAAGCGCGTGATGGTGGTGGTAAAGATGAAGGAAGCGGCCGATCTGTAAAAATTACCCCATTGGGTTATCAGGCCAGCAGGACCTTTTATTCTCCGGTATATGAGACAAAGGAACAACAGGATCAGGTTGCGTCCGATCTTCGCAGTACCATATACTGGAATCCCGACGTGTGCACCAACAAAGACGGAGAATCCGAAATCAGTTTTTACGCCGCTGATGCGGAAAGCACTTATACCGTAACTATTGAAGGAATTACCAGCGAGGGTGTGTTGATCAGAAAAACGGAAAAAATCAATCGCAAGTAATTTCTATGGATAATTCCGGAAATAATACCGGATACTTATTATGCTATCTGATCTTCCATCAAAAAAGAAGTAAGGTGATGTTGTTATTTCACCAGTGCTTCACAAAGCTTATCCACATAATGAACGGAAACATAGGATGTCTTTTCTGTAAAATTCTGTATCATAATGGAAAAAGCCAGTATATGCCCATTATTGGCATGGACATATCCTGAAATGGTGTTTACTCCGGTTAGTGAACCTGTTTTGGCAAATACTTTTCGGTATGCAGCTGTTGCTTTCATCCGGTGTGCCAGCGTACCATCTATGCCTGCTTCAGGTAAAGATGATTTGAATACAGGATAATTTTCGGAAGCATATATGTATTTCAGGATAGCCACCATCAGTTCGGGAGTCAGGTAATTCTGGTTGGATAAGCCGGACCCGTCGACAATACTGTATTTTTTAGGGTCGAAACCCAATGATGTGATCATCTGTTGCATCATTTCAATCCCTTTTTCAGTTGATGACGGGGCATTGCAACACTGCAATCCCAGTGCGTACAATAACATTTCCGCATTTAAATTATCACTTTCCTTGTTCAACTGCCTGATAACTTCAGAGATGGAATGGCGTGTATATCCCAGTGTTTTCGCTTGTAGCGGAGTCTTGGATAGTCCTCCGTACAATAGATCACTACCCGGAAGCTGTTCTGCTATTTTCTCGGAAAAAAGGGTCAGCACATAATTGTTGGGATTTTTAAGGCTGATCATGGTTTCATAAAAAGGTACCGATGCAGGTATATTACCTGAGATCACGATCCGGTTGGTAAATCCGTCACAGGTACGGTGGAAATTAAGGGTCTTTTTGACCGGTTCACTACTCTTCCATGCCGTTACAGCATTATTTTCAATAGAGATGAATGCACTTGCCGGCTCTGTCCTGATGACCGGTGCCCGGGAAGGAGTTGCAGGTATGATCCGTACTTTTACCACATTTTTATTGACGGGAAGTGGGGACAGGTATGGCTGAAAGGCTTCCATATCATCGTCCCATGACCATGCTTTTCCCCAGTAAACGGAATCAGCCATGGACACATCGGCGAAAATCCTTCCTTCAAATCTTTGGATGCCCGATTTTTTCATCAGGTATACCATGGTATCAAGGTCGGAAGACCTGAATTCCGGATCGAATCCGCCGGCTAAGTATAGATCCCCGTAAAGGCAGCCAGTGCTGTCAATGGAGCCAGTGTAAAACAACCGGGTGCGGAATTCATAGGAAGATGTCAGGTATTGCAATGCTGTGGCTGTGGTCAGTAGTTTCATATTGGAGGCGGGCCGGCATAATTTCCTTTCATTGAATTGATATAGTGGCTTGTTATCTGTCAGATCATATACGGAAATCCCGATAGAAGCTGTTTGGTAGAATTCATTCCCGAGTAATCGGTCTATCCTGTTTTGCAGTGATGTTTGTGCTATAACAGCTGAAAAATACGGCAATACCAGTAAGCCGATGAGTATTTGTTTTTTTAGTCGTTGCATCAATATTTTGCCTAATTTTTTACAGGTAATATCCGTTTCATGACATCGGCAAATATAGCCGCCATTTTCTGTTGGATGTATGAATTCTCTCCCCGGGTAGGATGCCAGCCATATTTGATACCGTCTACGGTTTGCGTATCAGCTGAATACAACAGGCTATACGCTTGCCCGGTGACCGGATGTTTCTGGTTTTTGGAAAATCCGATATTACGGTCAAATTCTACCAATGGGAGTCCCCACTTTTCCGCAAGTTTACGGATGGATGTATTATAGCTTTCACGGATATCCTGCCAATCGGTACATAATACGATAATGGCCGGTTTCCCGGATCTTGAACCGAAATAAACGGAATTCGAATCGTTTTTCAGCTCGTAGCATTCGGAAATATATCTTTTGATTACATAATCAAATGCCGCGGCATAATTACTCCGGTCAAAGGGTAGGGGATAATCCGTATATTTTTCAAGAAGTTTGGAGTCTTCAAATACATCTTTGTTGTGTACCTGCATGATCACCAGTGCATCTGTTGTTTCCAGTTCTTGCCGGGAATAAAGGGTTCCTTCCGCCATTCTGTTGGCAGTATTGGCAATGGCCTCTCCTCCGATTGCCCGGTTAATTGCCATTGCTCCAATTTCTTTACATCCCATTTCAAACCATTTGTTTTCTTTGGAGGCAAAAGAAGCTCCGGTCAATAGTATCCGGTATTTTTGATCATTGTTTGCAGATTGTGCAAAAGTACCCGACAAGAGAATGGTAAAAAGAAGGAGAAGGACGATACCTGTTTTTTTCATTGAATAATTTTTTGGATCACATACAATGTCCATTTTAATGGATTCCGCTTAATTTGTATGTCTGGTTTATTACAACATTGGACGAACGATAATGTTCGTGGATATTTTATTATTGTATATTTAATGATTCATATTTATTGCTGCTTGCCGGTTTTTTCCATCCATCTGGATGTTTAACGGATGCGGAAAGCGAACATGCCGCAGATATTTGGTCTTGTGTATTGGTGGCAATTCATTCAGCATCTCCCAACGGATAAAATCAGTGGAAGAATGGGCCGGGATAGAGAAATAGCCTACATGCATAGATATCACATTATGGAAAAAGTGAGAGCCCAGGGAAGGGTCTAACGGGAGATCGGGTAATCCTACCTCTACGATTACTTTGGCGGATGAAATCTGAGGCCAGGTGACCGGTATCCCTATGAAACGGTCACGGGACCCCCATCTTCCCGGTCCGATCAGGATGTATTCCCGATTTTCCGAGATCATTTTTTCGTTGATCAGTCCGATCTCTTCAGCCATGGATACCGTATCGGTCTTATCAAAAAGATCGATATCCACATATACCACATCTTCAATATGACTGATCTGTCCGTTTCCCATGGTTTTTGATGAAAACAGCAAGGCTTTCGACAGATCAATACTTTCGGGATTCAGTTCGAAATCGGTTTGTATCTCTGTAATTGGCTTTACCTGCAAAAGATAGAAACTGGACGGCTTTCCCGGATCTTTATTGATTTCAATGGCGTATTCGATTTCCACAGGCATTCCCATGGCTTCTTTGACGATATCGAGTATCATTTCTATCATTTTTGCCAGGGGAATGTACTCAAAACGGAGAATATCCGCAAAATTAATTACCCGCGGTCCGCGATGGTCCAATCCCGGTTCGAGACGATCGTCTGACGTATATACGGAAGCCATGTGCCTGATCGTACCATGTTTTTCTGCTACGGAAATATCCAGTTCGGCGATGGCTGCCATTTCTCCTCCTTTCAACAGGTCCGGATAATTGTCACTCAGGTCTAAAGCCAGGAATTTGGTTTGGGAGTTTTTATATTGTTCTTGTGGTGACAGTGTCTCCAATGCCGGATATTTAGGAGAAAAACGGAATGTTTTTCCGCCATCCACCACATATTTCCCCAATCCGACAGCACAGGCGGCAAACCCGTCTTCCGGCTCCATATAAGCCACCGGATAATAGTTATAGGATTGAGCAGTACCGCTGATGTCGGGATAATAATACTGGTCATGTTGCTTGCCGACTACCTCCTGCAATACGACAGCCATTTTTTCGTGGTTTACCCCATATTGTACAGCCCTGAAATATTCGCGGGCTTCAGGAGCATATAAAGAGGCGTATATTAGCCTGATGGCATCAAGCATTTGTTGTAGGCGCAGGTTCGGATCCGTCGAATTATTGGGAATCAGGTATGTCTCAAAAACACCTGAAAATGGCTGGGCAGAACTATCCTCAAATAAACTCGAAGAACGTATGGCAAGTGGTTTTTCAATATATTTCAGGTACATTTTCAGCCTTCGGATCAGTTGGTGCGACAGATCGCCTTGCAGGAACTTTTGCTTGATTAACTGGTAATCGGTTTCTTCCTGAAGAAAGCTATACAAATCGTTTCGTTCTAAAAATGTATCAAATTCATCAGTTCCTATTACTGCTGTACGGGGAGTACATATTTCCAGGTTGATATCTGCAATAATATCTGCAAAATGCAGATTGTAGATCAAAGTGTTGGCAAAGATAAGACCCCGCCCTTTTCCACCAAGATTTCCCCCGGCCAGACTGATGATGTATTTTTCTTCCTTGATCGCTTGTTCATCGAAATCAATTACTTTTCCAGCATTGGCTTCATTACGATAGCGATTCAGGACGAATTTCATGTATTTTCTGTAATCGTTCAGGTCATCGAAGTCCGTTACTTTGATGAGATAAATCATTTTGGCTATTTTTATCTCACCACGCGCCATTAGCCATAAGGAAAAATGATGGTGTTTGGCATGGTATACGAGACTGTCGTCCGGCATGATATCGATCTGTTTTTCGAAATCCTGTATGGACCGGATAGAGATGATCTTTTTCCCGGT
>JAISOY010000192.1 GCA_031275285.1 Bacteroidales bacterium
TCCACGACCGTCCGGTGCCCGGCGGGAACAATAGTGTCGAAGTCAAGGTAGTAGCCAGCGGGGGATTAAATATTGAGCCTTATCCGCAATTAGGCAATGTGATCAAGGAGATAAGGAACGTTTTCAGCAAGCCTGAAAAAGTGGATCAAATCATTGCTGCTGAAAAAAATCTGACCTTCCTGCCCAACATGCATGTATTTACCCTTGAAAAAGACGGTGATAAGATCAGGTCGGTAACAGCAAAACATATTGAGACCAACAAGGAAACTATATTTTATGCTCCCTTGTTTGTCGATTGTACCGGGGATGGTAACGTAGGGTTCCTTGCCGGGGCTGAATACCACGTAGGACGTGAAATGCGCGGTGATACCCGTGAAACGCTGGCACCCGACCGTCCTGATAATATCGTACTGGGCACTTCCCTGACATGGTGGAGCAAACAGACCCAGCAACCTTCTCCATTTCCCGATTGCGAGTGGGCCATACAGTTCAACGAAGAATCCTGCGAAAAAGTTACTAGGGGCAGTAACTGGTGGGAAACCGGTTTCCGCTACGATCAGGTGAACGAAGCCGAATTTATCCGCGACTATCTGTTTCGCGCTATATATGGGAACTGGGCTTTCCTGAAGAATCAAAGCAAGGAAAAGGCCAACTATGCCAACCGGGAACTGGAAGATATATTTTACGTAGCCGGTAAACGGGAATCGAGGCGCTTAATGGGCGATATCATGCTTGTACAGCAGGACAGCGAAGGCGATTACATAAAATACGACGATGCCTTTGTTACCTGTACCTACAACCTCGACCAGCATTTTCCTACTCCGAAAAATTCTTTCTTCTTTCCGGGCGAAGAATTTATCTCTACCATGAAGCATTATTTCAACGATCTGGGCACACCGCGCCGCTACCTGCGTGCGGATCAGGTGATCCCGCCTTTCCGGGTACCCTATCGTTGCCTCTATTCCCGGAATGTAGATAACCTGTTTATGGCAGGACGTAATATCAGTGTATCGCACATTGTATTGTCGGCAAGTCGTGTACAGGAAACCACCGGTATGATGGGCGAACTGGTCGGAATGGCTGCCGAATTATGCAAGAAATATAACTGTTCGCCGAGGGATGTTTACAAAAAGCATCTGAAAGAACTGGAAAATAAATTAAAATAAGGCAATTTAAGCACTCAGTGCTATTTGTTGTTTTCTTAAGTCGCATCGATCAAATGGATTACGTTCAGCAAATAAGACATTAATTGTTTTATATTACTTAATTATTTCTGTTCGGAGTTAATGCAGGTAAAACCAAAAAATGAAATAGTGAATAATTTCATCATCGCATGTCTTTTTTCCGCTTTGTGTATCATCGGATGTACGGGAGTCCGGTCCGGTAAGGCAGAAAATAAAGGGAGAATGGCCGCAGATACCATAAGGAACCGTATTCCGGTTTTTAATTCCGGGTTCGAAGATGCAGTACACATCGTATCCCGGAATGAAGGAAATAATGAAGAAAAGTTTACCGGTATCGATCATTCTGTTGCACCTCCGAACAATTGGGATCAGTTTCAGGCTCCTTTGCGGTCGATCAATCTGCAATACCAGGGAGGCGACAGTACCATGCGTTTCGCACGCATAGTACCTGATCCCACCAACCCAGCCAACAAGGTGCTCACCATGCGGATCATATCACCCAATGCCGGAGACAGGTCGAGAGTGCAAACCAATGCAAGCGCCCCTGAAATGCCTGAAATGTTCCAGTCTGTAAGAGTATATCTGCACCCTGATATGGCGGCATTAAAGCAATATCCGGACGTAATAGACTGGCTGTTGCTGGCAGAATGGTGGAATGATTCGCCAAAAGGATGGAATACGCCAGATGTATACCGGGTTTCCCTGAGACTCAGGAAAGAAAAAGGGCCGGGTAATGATCTGTTTTTCAAAGTTGATGCACAAACCGTTACGTATACATCCGTGCAACCTGAAAAAGGCAGCGGTGCACAATTTCACACCGAGTGGGAATATGTAAACAAGGATTTTCCTGTCCCATTCGGCAAATGGATGACTTTTGAATATTATATCAAAGCCGGTAATCAGCAGACAGGCCGTTTCAGTATGGCGGTAACTCCTGACGGAGAGGAGCGGAGCGTGATCTTCGATGTACAGGGAGCCACTCAGAGCCTGTTGAAGCCTTCGCCTACCGGGTTCAATATGTGGAACCCAATGAAGTTTTATACTTCTATTCCGGTCACCAATTACATGAAAGGAATCGGTAAGGCCTATCAGGTATATTTTGATGATCTGAAAATCTGGGAAGTAAGACGATGAAATGCTGAAATTTTTGAAAATGAGATTACTGGTACCTGTGGCCGGAATTGCCGGGAAAGATGCCGGTTACGGTAATTCCGGTATTAAAGTGCCTCCCTGCGATATTTTTCCATTACCCGATTTCCAAAGATATCGCTAACCTGATGATGGCCGGCCATTGTATCAGCAATGATTATTTTGTCCATACTGGTTACCATGTAATCGGAAATGCCATACCTTTGGGTGAAACTGCAGGGAAATTTGCCATCCGGGCAGTTCCGGATCATAAAAAACCGAAAGATCTTCTTTCACAATAACAATAAACAGATGAAGAACATTTTTTTCTTATTTGCCTTGATTCCCTTTATCATGAACGGGCAAAGCGCACCGGATAAAAAAAACTACTGGAATGAAAAAACTTTGTTGATACCTTACAGGCTGCCACCTGCGCCTCAGGGATATAAACCCACTTATATCGATCTGGACGGCGATGGCGACCCGGATGTTTTACGTACCGTTACTTCCGATGGTACCCCCGTACAATGGATCGATGACGACGATGATATGCAGTACGGCGATCTGGAAGGCGATACGGATAATGACTGCCTGATGATTGACCGTAACAGGGACGGCATATATGGCGGATACGGCGACCTGATCATCGACTGGGTCGGTGAGGATGAAGATGACAACCCGGCCATGCAGGTAGTGGTGGACAATGTACCCGAAACAAAAAGAATGACAGGAAACGCCGGGCATTATATGTGGGTGATCGATACGGACAAGGACAATGTATTCAATTATATCGACTGGAATACATTCCAATTGCGTTGCTGGATACATAACGGCACATCCGATTTTTATGAAGATTATCACGGAAAGAGCGCTTTCCTGAAAATACACGGAACGCCCGATCGTATGAACGATGTACGCATGAACTGGGAAAATCCGTTCCTTTTCTATGACCCGGATAATGACGGTCTGACGGAAATGGCCATTCGCTTCTGTGATTATCCCAAACGGATCACCGAAGACGGACAGGTAAATGCACACCTGACAGGATATATCGACTGGGTTTCGCTATCCTTCGATATGGACAACGACAATGCGCCCGGTAATGAATTTGACCTGGATATGACCATACACTTTAAAGGAAAAGGATTCAGTTATCTGGATCAGAAACATGTCAATAAGAACCTGAGGGGTTTACCCGAAGCCGATACTTTTTTCCTTGATCCGCGCTGGCGACAGCTTCCCGAACTTCTTTATCCCGATCATGAGGCAGCGTGGGATCTTGTTTTTCGGAAAGGCGAATGGGATCACGTGTGGTTTGCCTACGATGAGGACGATGATTGTAACCGTTGGGAACGGGTGGAATTATACCAACCGCTGGATCCGTTTAAGATAGGAACGAGAAAAGGAGGGGTCGACAACAACCCTCAGGCTGATCCTGCGGGTGATCGCGGCGAATGGGATGAGGATAACTCGGGGAAAGGACAATTGTACGTTAGCCCTATGGATGGAAAGATTCATCTTTACGGAGCCGAATGGGGCATATGGCGTATCGACCAGAATTCCCGTTACTATCAGGGCATGGGTAATCAATACGACGGATACGGCCCTGCTCGTATGGAAAAGGAACCGGTAATTTTTCCCTCCGTCAAATACTCGGATACGAACAACAACGGTTTCTTCGATCTGATGGAATTTGACCTGGATGGAGACACCATTTTCGAACAAAGGATATCCCTGATCGAACTGGGATTGGATGATCGTTGCCCGGTTATTCAGACAGCTCCGATGAAATATGAAGATTTTACCGCCTTACAATCGGATGTTTCCGAAAATATGTGGAAAAATGCCCGGCATGCATTGAAAGTAGCTCATGCAAAGAAGCTGGATACCTCCTGGTATGCCCTGATGAAGCAACCACGCTCGGAACGGCAGAAGTACCATAATGGGTTCTGGCTGCAATTTTACCTGTACAATGACCTGAAAGATATGGCAGTTAAAAGCGGGGATAAAAAACTGCTGAAAAATATAGATCGGGCCTATCTGCAAGGACGTTGGGACTTGATTCAATAATGCCGGGAACAGTCTGGAATATCCCGGGAAAATATATGCAATCTTTGTTTTAAACATTAAAAGTTCGAAATCCGGTATTGATAAAAACCGGACTTTCGGACTTAACGAATTTGATAAACTCATATAACAATATTATTCAATGAAATATCTGTTCAACATCGATAAACGGATGATCTCCGGATTAGTTGTCTTTGCTTTTCTTCTCTCAGGTTGCCGGCCGGTTTCCGATCCCGGATTGATAGACCTTGATTATTCGGATCTGGTTAAAATCCGAAAAGACATCAACGCCAAAAATTCTGGAGTAACACCGGCTTATGAAAAACTGATCAGCCAGGCAAATGTATATCTGGAATTGTTGCCTGAAAAGGTAGTCGACGGGGATATTCCGCCGACAGGCGATCCTCACGATTTTTATGCTATCGGAAAATACTCATGGCCGAACCCGGATACGCCCGACGGCATGCCCTGGATACGCATAGACTGTAATATTAATCCGGAATCCAACGGTCCGCGCTTTGATCTGGCCCGTTACAACCAGACGATGGACAGGATCAAAACATTATCTCTTGCATGGTTTTATTCACAGGATGAAAAATATGCCCGAAAGGCATCCGAACTGCTAAGAGTGTGGTTTCTCGATGAAGAGACAAAAATGAATCCTAATTTCGAATGTGGTTCGGCGCTTCCCGGTGTGTATAACGGGATGTATATCGGCATTATTTTCGGGGTAACATTGATAGAACTGGTTGATCATGTTCAATTATTAAATTTGTCGGATAGTTGGACGGAACAGGATGATATGGGACTGAAAAACTGGTTTTCCGGATATGTGAAATGGTTACTGGAAAGTGACTTCGGGATCAAAGAAGGAAAAGCAAAAAATAACCATGGGTCATGGTATGCGGCACAGGTTGCGGCATATTCCCTGTACACAGGTGAAATGCATCATGTAAACAGTATGATCGAACTGGCAAAAAAACAAATAGACCAACAGGTTGACGAGGACGGAAGCCTTCCGCACGAACTGAAACGCGACTGGGCTTATTCTTATTCTGTGTACGGGATGCGGGCTTTTACCACCCTTGCCTGTTGTGCTGACCGCATTGGTGTGGATTTATGGAATTACCGTACTTCCGACGGACGTGGATTACAGCAGGCATACTCCTTTCTGCAACCTTACCTGCTCGATGAAAAAAAATGGGCATGGGGCGTTGACCGGGAAGGTGAAAAGACCAATATCGCCGCCTTACCCATCATGCGATGGGCTGCAAAAAAATATAACGACGCAGGTTTTCACAAAGTGGTGGAATACCTGGAATCGATTGCACCTGAAGATGCTCCGAAAGTGTGGTTGACAGGTAAGTAATGATGAGGTTCAGGAATCTTAAAATATATATTTGAAGTATGGTAATGAGATATATGCTGGTTTTGCTGTGTTGTTTTTTCTTTTTTAATGTTTCCGCACAACGGGAACATTATCCTCGGGTAAGAGAAGAAGTAAAGATAACGGTTCCGAAAGAGAAACTTCATTTGTATCTGCTCGTCGGACAATCCAATATGGCGGGCCGGGGGATTGTCGAACCGCCGGATACTATCGGTAATCCTAGGATACTGCGTTTAAACAGAAAAGGAGACTGGGAAATAGCCAAAGATCCGCTTCATTTCGATAAACCGGCTGCAGGTGTAGGGCCGGGATTATCTTTTGCAAGGGAGATACTGGCCGCGATGGAAGATAAAGATGTGGTGATCGGATTGATCCCCTGTGCAGCAGGCGGTTCCGGTATCGATATATGGGAAGACGATCTTTTTTGGCAACAAACGAAATCGTATCCCTATAACGATGCTTTGGTTAGAACGAAACTCGCCCTGAAAGACGGGACTTTAAAAGGTATTCTATGGCATCAGGGAGAAGCCGACTGTGCACCTGAAAAGACAGTTATTTACCAGGAAAAACTCATCCTGTTGGTCGATCATTTCCGTAAAGAATTCGAAAGCCCCATGGTACCGTTCATAGCCGGAGAAATGTTTTCGTTCAGGAACAACGGAGTAGGATTGAATAAAGAACTTCATCAGGCAAAGAACAGGATATCCCATTATGATGTCGTCTCAGGAAAAGATTTGTCGGCCCTGCCCGATGGAGTGCATCTGGATGCAAAATCGGCCCGGGAACTAGGTAAACGATATGCCCGCATGATGATAACATATATTAATGAATGATGGAAAGGCGGGATTTCCCGGAGATAGGTTTTGCCGCTTGATCCGGTTACAGTATCCCGATTACTTGTTATCAACAGATATGCTGCTATTCAAATATGAATTCAATTCATTTTTTTCGAATGAATATTACCTGGCAAGGATATTGACAGTATGCTGTCCGTAGCCACACCAGATACCCAATCCTCCGGAAATATTGCTTTTTAAGCTGCTGTTTGCCGGAAATATGGCATTCTGCGCGTTGATGATCTCATTCTGCCATAGATTCCAGAAATCAAACCCTTCTTTTGTCATGGTCCTCAATCTGACAAAGATAAGATCACCATCATTGAAATTGGCTTCGAAATTTGTTTTCGGAAAGATGGTAATACCGCGCGATACCTGAATCTGTACATCAGGAGAAACAAAATTCTTATCATTTAAATTTCCGTACAGGCAAGGAACAAATATTTGATCATATCCGTCCAATAGTGTGGCTATCTGGTAATAGTTTTGCTGGTCTGCCGGATCTGTGAACTCGACAGATAAATTACCGATCGTATCAGTCGGATGGGTACGTATGTATTGTACCTTCCTGATAGGAACAGAAGGAGGGATAACGGTTTCTGCCGTAAGGGTTTTATTCAGATACTTGACAGTGAGTTTGTATTTTCCGTCTTCTTTGCCGATGATCTTCTCCCCGACATATAAGAAAGGTGGAAGATACTGGGAGGCGGAAGTCATACGAAGAGTATCACTGTCTGATTCATCAGAGACGATCACTGTTGCCGACCTGATGGCATATTTTAGAAAATTGGATGAATCGACCATTTCAGACATTGGGATGCTGCGTGTTACTATTACCCTTGCCACATCTCCGTTTTCAATCCATCCTTCAACAACGATCTGCGACTGGTTTGTTTCGATCGTATATTCCCGTTGACAGGAAGATAGAAAAGATACAAAGATTAATGCAATTATTGCCCTCCTGTAATAAAAACGGGCAACCAAACCGGTTAAAAATATATGTTGTTGATCTTTCACCATGCTGTTAAAATTTAAACCGCCAACCTATGGACGGAAGAATGGAATATAATGTTTTATAACGGGGATGTACTTTTATTTCGTTACCTGTATCACTGGCCGATATATCCAGGATGACATAAATAGGGTTTTTAACAGCAAACAGGTTATATACGGAAAGGTTAAGAATGCTTTCCCGTTGCCGGGTCTTTTTGATATAAAAGTCTACGGCGATGTCCGTACGTACATAGTCGGGCATTTGGGCATTGTTGTATCTTCCGTATTCCTTTACCGGATTATTATTGATGAAATACCAGGAAACAGGGGCAGTAAAACGGTTCCCCGACGTAAATACCTGTGTAAGTCCGACATTCCATCTTTTTGATACCTCATAACTGACAACTGCTGAGAGATTGTGCCTGCGGTCAAATTTTGATAAAAATGTTTGCCCGCGATCGATTTCATTGAATTGCCGTTCGGATTTGCTCCAGGTGTAGCTGATCCATCCGGAGAGGCGTCCTGTTTTTTTCAGCATCAGCTCGGCGCCGTATGATTTACCTTTGCCTACTAATAAGTCATCGCCGAAGCTTGTAATTTCATTGAACTGAAGAATGCTGTATGGGTATTGCACCAGATGATTCAACCGGTTGAAGAATAGCCCGGCCGTAATTTCGATGCGCGGATGTAATTTATAGTTGGAGCCTATGGAGAAGTTATCAGCTATTTCCGAGGGAATTCCTTTTGAGGTCGCTATCCAGAAATCAGTAGGAAAACCCACACTGGAAGTGGTGATCAGGTGCAGATACTGGCTTTTCCTTGCATAAGCCAGATAAGCATTAAATTTGTGATCATCGGAATAGTTCAGGCTGATACGGGGTTCTATCCGGAAATCTGTTTTCCTGTTGTCTCCGGTACTGGCATATAAATTCGCCCTGATCCCAATGTCCAGGTATAGGAAAGAACCTAATCCCGGTTTGGCCTGGAGGTAGGATGAGAAATGATGGGCGTGGATGATGTTGTCTGCTTCCGTGATATTGGTCAGTTGATGAGACTTGAATTCCTGGGGCCGTACCTTGTAGCTGGCATATTGAATACCTGCTGTAAACGGGATCTCTTTCAGGACGAACCCGATACTACTGTTGTATCCCCAGTCCAGGACATTGGATTTTACGGTCAGATTGATAGAGGCTTGCTCAATCTGTAAGTGATTATTGTAAAAAGAGATATAGAAAGATTGTTTCAGTTGAATGTCCGGTTTTACCTGCCAACGCCAGTCTGCTGATGCTATGCTGTTGGACCATTTCAGTTTTCCGTCAAGGAGCATCCTTTCCTCTGTAATTTTGAACCGGTCACCACTGAGGAAGGCGTTGATATCGATCTGATGATTTTTTCCGGGTCTGTACAGATAGGTGAGATTGGCATCCGTAAAGGAATAACCCAGGTCATCCATTGCTTTGTCTCCGCTAAGGGAGGAATTGAGTATCGGTTTAATGATCTGATCGACATAAGTTTGTCGTCCGGAGAAGATCAGTGCGGATTTTTTGCCTAAAGGACTGTCTAGCGTTAATTGTGACGCTACCAGGCCAATGTTTCCTTTAACAGAGAACCTACCGGGTAATTGATCCGGGGATATAGCCTGTACGGTAGCCCCCAGGCGGTTTCCAAACATTGCCTCTTTACCCGACTTGTCAAAATAGATACGGTCAATATGATCGGTATTATAAAAAGGAAAAATACCCAGTAGATGAGACATCCCGTACACCGGGACATCGTTATACAACATCAGGTTATGTCCGGGGTCGGTTCCACGGACATACAGGTATCCGTTGGATTCTCCCGAATTTTGTACGCCCGGCATCAATTGCAGGACCTTGATCATGTCGGGTACACCCATAACAGAAGGTATCTGGCTTAGTTTCTGGCTGTTGATCCGGATAATGCCCTGGTCCGAACTGTTGACCAATGTTTTTGAACGTGCGGTAATGACCGTTTCATCGAGTTGTATGTCAGTGGAAAATAATGTAACATGAACGAATATATCCGCCGATACGTCGAAGGATTGTTGATCCGTTCCATAACCGATGTGACTGCTGATTAATTGTACCTTTGAAGGAGAAGGAAGAACGAAAGAAAAGAGGCCGTCCTCATCTGTATGCCGGATCAAAGTGTCTTTCCCGGATACCAATAATATGTTTACCCTTGGTAAGATCGCCGTAGTATGATCGGTTACTTTCCCCGATATTTCTATTTTTTTCTGTGCCGTACAAACAGCAGGGAGTAAAATAAAGATGATCAGAAGAAGTAACTTAGAGACTACCCGCCTTTGAACAGGGAGAAACATATCATCGAAAGTTAGGGAACAAAAACTGCCCTTGTTTTACAATTACAAGAGCAGTTTTATATTTATAGAATAAGATAAATATTACCTGTCAAATGCGTTCACGAAATTTTCCCATTTTTCTTCAATTTTGGAGAATCCTTCGGAAAAATATGTGTCAGCGTCAACTAAAGTTTTGTCATTGAATCTCAGGTAATGTCTCACATGATATTCATCATATTTTTTGGTGTATGGATTATCGGAATTCCATTCCCATTCGTTGGTTGCATTATTCCACGCGTAATAATCCATCCTTTCCCCGTCTTTTTCTGATTTTGCCTCAATGGTTGCTATTTTATACCCATCTTTGGTGGAAGCCAGAATTACATTCTGGTATTTATTGAAAAGTGCGGCTACTTTATCAGAGTAATCCTTATCTATCTGCCCAAGTTTTGTAAAATGATTCTTATCGTTAGGCCAGCTTGTCCAAAGAGCATCATATTGAGCGTCATAATTGTCCTCAATGACCTCAAGTTCTTTGGTATAATTCTCTATATCTATATCATAAACCAATACCAGGTCTTTCAATAGCTTCATATAAGCATCGGCCTTGTTATAAAGGGCATAATCGATATCTTCTTCTTCAATGGCCAGATCTAAAATTTCGTCGATTTTGATACCGGATTTGGCAACAGCGTCGATCATTACTTCTCCATTATATTCGATTTTGGCAGATACCTTATTTTCGGTTGTCTTTTCAAAGTTTCCGGACACAATATAGCCATCTGACAATGTCACTTTATAATCTGCTTTTTGGGGCGCCTCTTTGTTGTCTTTGTATTCGGCCGAAAATTCGATTTTTGCTTCTTCCGTATTATCTACAGTTAAGACTGCCGTAGCTGATTGGGGAAGGTAATAGGTGGTTTCCTTATCCACATATTGTCCGTTTTCCCATTTACTGGATTCTTCAGTGACAGAGATACCGGAACTTACCGCGTTCACCGAAAGCACAGCATTGTTGCTGGTGGTGTTTCTCTTGGCAGGGAACACGAATTTCAGCTCACTGGTTGATGTCGTTTTGTCCCACTCCCTACTTGAAGCATTCCATGTAAATATGCCATATACATCGGCATATTCCACTGTTTCCTTTACAGATTTAATTTCTTTCTCCTCGATAAGTTCAACAGATTCTTCATCCAGCAGATTGGCCAGATTCTGGAGGGCCTCAATTGCTTTGGATGTTTTTGCCGCATTTCCAAATTCAAGAAATGCTATGCTCTCATTTTCCAGTTTTACTTTTTGCTGCTCAGGGGTCAATTCCGAATAAGGATAGTCCGCAAGTTCATCCGGATCAACGACCTCACTTGGGTTAGGGTCCGGGTCCGGATCCTGATTCGAATCCTTGTCCGAATCTTTACAGCCCGCAAAAAAAAGACTGGCAACTAACGCTAACGCGAAGATACTTTTTTGTTTAAACATAAAATTAGATCATTTAAGTAAATAATTGCTTTCTTATACGTGTAATTAAAAAAAAAGTTATGGTATAATTATTTTTCTGTCAAAAAAAATAATTATAAAACTATTTGATTTTTAGTAAATTGTAAGTTTGATACGTTGTTGGTGCAAACTTTTATTTAGATTTTTTCTTTTACATTTGGGATTGATATGTTTTTATACTGATCCAAAGTAGGGAGATGGTGGAAAAATTATGTGAATCCCAGGAATTTATAATGATGAAAAAAACAGGATTTATAGTGAACCTTGATAAAAATAATTACGTATACTTATATTAAGTAGATGTTTATAATTAGTTCACATATCTCATATTTCTGTTTCCCTGCTCATACAGAGGTGTTACATCAGGAAGGCCTGACCTTCCGGAAGCGGGTACCAGTCCTGCAAAGCGAAGGGGCAAGCCGGAAGTTGTCTGAGCCGTTAGGCGAACTTAGTGTAACGATCTCACTGAAGGTAGTTCTTCCGGCATCCCGTAGCGTGCAGTGGTTGGTCGCTGAGGAAGCAAGCCTTGATTTTTACTCACCAAAGATAATTTATATGGTGTTCGTGAGACCGCTTCGCTCAGTTGCTTCTTTTTATCAAGAAAAAGAAGGGTAAAAAATGATTCTATAGATATATGGTATAATTTTGAACAATTACTTAGTCTGTTTTATTGGCCATAATTGGAAAAATATGTGTTACAAAAGAAGATCACTGAAGATCAGATCCGGATTATTTCTCTTAGTTATATTTGCATCCCTTTTGAACGGTTTCTCTCAGGAGGACGGTACTTATAATATTGTCAGTGTGCATGGGCGTATCCTTGACCAGGAGTCGGGAAAACCTTTGAATGTCGGTGAGAAAGTCTACCTGCAGACCATACTCCAGTTCGGAGCACTTTCAGACAGGGCAATATTGATTGCTCCTTCCAGGGGGCGTTATCGTCTCGAATTAACCACACCCTCTTCCGGGTTATCGGTACCTTCCGGTAAAGCGTTACGGGAGATCAAAAGCCGCCCCCAACTGTTGACCAGTACCCGCGGAATAAGGTTAAGTACGGAAGGAGTTTCAGTCGGAACATTACAGGACTATTTCAAAACAGATACTTTCACTATCATCGGGGAAATGTTGAAAATTCCCGTTAACAAAAAGGACGAACAGAAGTATGACCTCATGTTTCGTTATGAAAGTAGTAATGGAGTTCAGGATGTTATATTTTCCGGATTTACTGTTCATTATGAACAGATCAATCGCCTGCAGATCGACGAATGCTTTGTATTATTGCGGGAAGGGGAAGTCTCCATGCCCGTGAAACAGGTGAAGTTGTATTTTCTCAGCGAAAAAGTACTCTTTGCTGAATTTGCCGCATTACTCTCAGCATTGGATATGTCTGGGAAAGATACTCCGGAAGGGCGACGGGAATTGAAGCAATATTGTTTGGATGTCTACGGAACAATCGATGAACAACAATTGAACAGGTCTATTTCCCGTTTTTTTGATGGTGCTGTTCCGGAAGATATGGCCAATAACCGTCCCCCGGAAATCATGATCTCCGACCCGGTAAACGGCAGCATAATCGGAACGCAACAGGCAAAAGTGACTTTTCATGTTTCAGATATATCCGGCATTCAATCCGTTAAAGTAATGGTCAACGGACGCACGGTCCAATTACTGGCTCCTGACGATATCCGGCAGGGACAGAATGAGATCACAATCGATGTTCCGGAGCAAAACAGCCAGGTATCCCTGGTGGCACAAAACCAGTATGGCAGCAGCACTCCGGCAACAGTACAACTGAACCGGATGACGGATTCGGACAATCAGGTATTCAAGCCTAAGTTGTATGTATTGGCCATTGGTATCAGTAATTACAAAAGTCCGGAACTGCGTTTGAACTACTCATCCAAAGATGCTACGGACTTTGCTAATACCATGCTGGGGCAAAAAGGATTGCTTTACAGTGATGTCACTATAAAGAAACTGACGGACAAGCAGGCCACATCCGTCAATATCCGTGACGGATTGCAATGGTTGCGTAACGAGACTACAGCCCGGGATATTGCAATACTCTTTCTGTCGGGACACGGAACCAACAATAATGTCGGGTCGTTCTATTATATACCTGTCAACGGCGATATTAACCGTCTTGCGGCCACTTGCGTCAGCTATACCGATATCAAGGAAGCAGTGTCCTCAGTGGCCGGGAAGGTGATCGTATTCATTGATGCCTGTCATTCGGGAAATATATTGGGTAATGTTCAGCGGAAATCCGCTGCAATTGATCAACTGGTTCAGGAACTGACCAGTGCGGATAACGGAGCGGTCGTATTTACTTCATCTACGGGTCGCCAGTACTCTCTGGAAAGTGAATCGTGGAACAACGGTGCTTTTACCAAAGCATTGATCGAAGGGATTGAAGGAGACGCCGATCTGTTACAAAGGAACAGTGTCACAGTCAAGACCCTGGATGCCTATGTTTCAGGGCGTGTGAAGGAACTGACCAAAGGTGAGCAGGCGCCGACCACAATTATTCCGGCAAGTATTCCTGATTTTCCCATTGCTATCGTAAAAGAAAAGAAAGACAGGAAAAATATCGATAACCAGGATGAAGCTTCGGAAGAAGGAGAAAAGAATTTTGCCGGAATGATCATTCCGGAACGGGTGAAGATGGAGGACATCGATCTGGTAAATCTGGGTGACGGACAAATGTTCGGTTATATAAAAGATAGTGAAAAAACGCCTTTAGATGGTAAGGTACGCATGATAGACGGCGTGAATCCGGAATATTGGGATGCTCATTTTATTGAGGGCTACCCAGAAGGGAAATGGGATTTTTACCAGAAAAATAAGTTGAAGACCACTGTTGGTTATAAAAACGGTTATTACGACGGTGCATATTGTGATTACCATAGGTCCGGGGGTGAAGTAAAGATCCGGGGCAATTATAAGAATGGAAAGAAAGACGGTGTATGGGAAGAATTTTATGAAAGCGGGATCCCGGAACGGAAAAGTGAATATAAAGACGGGGAATTACAGAAGGAAACCAGCTATTTTACAGATGGAAAGGTAAGTCGTGAGGCCTATTACCGGAATACCCGGCTACATGGGACGGAGAAGCGGTATGACTTTAAAGACGGAGGGCTGATCAGTGATCTTAATTACAAAAACGGAAAACAGGTCGGAAGACAGATGCAACAGACCGGAAATGTTTTGAAGGTCAGTAACTATTCTGAAAAAGGAGAATTGGATGGCTCATATGCGGAGACATATCTTGATACAAAAAAGACCAAGGTCAAAGGCAAATATAAAGATGGAAAAAAAGAAGGGATCTGGGAAGAATTCAGTAGTTCCGGACGAAAATCGAGAACGGAAGAATACAAGAATGGCGATTTGAGAAAAAGTATTACTTATTTTAATGACGGGAATATTGAAAATGAATTTCATTATCTGCACCATGAACAACATGGTCCCGAAAAGCGTTACAGCAGGAGTGGTGTATTGATTACCGATTATAATTACCAAAACGGGAGAAGGGTAGGGAGGCAGATGCACTATTTTTCCGGGTTTGAAAATGATTATATACAGGTAAGCCACTATTCGGAGGTAGGTGAACTCGAAGGCGAATATTCGGAAACTTATGTTAAAGGTAGCCATATCAGAGAAAAGGGAAAATATAAAGCAGGCGAAAAAGATGGTACCTGGCAATACGGTACCCCGGATGGAAAAATAATCCGGGAGGAAATATATAGTAATGGAAAGTTACTGGAAAAAAGAGATTTGTAGACGTTTTTAATCAACAGAGCTTTTAACATATATGTATCTGAAAATATATGCCATTATTATCTCGTTTTTATGTATTCCGGGAGTATTTTCCCAGGAATATACAGTAACTAAGATATGGGATGCAGCTACGCATAATGCCTTTACAGACCTGATCCGGTACAATGGGAAATATTATTGTACTTTCAGGGAAGGAGGAAACCATGAACCTTCTACCAATAATCCGGTAAACGGGAAGATCCGGATCCTTGTGTCTGAAGACGGGGCGCTATGGAAATCAGTCGCTTTAATAGAGAAAGACGGGGTAGATCTGAGGGATTCAAAATTGTCGGAGTCTCCTGACGGCCGTTTAATGATCCTGATGGGCGGAAGTATTTATTCCAACGGGAAACTGACCAGCCGTTATCCGCAGGTAGCTTTTATGGATTCGCAAGGTACGTTTACAGACTTGATACAAGCTCATATCGATCCGCATATCCGTTCGCATATCGATTGGTTATGGCGGGTTACCTGGGATAAAGAAACCGGAGTGGGGTATGGGGTTGTATACCAGTTTTTCGGATGGAAGCAGGAATGGGAGGTATATCTGCTCAGGACAAAAGACGGGGTGAATTATCAATCGATTACTCAATTAGACATTACCGGACAACCGAATGAAGCAACAGTTGAATTATTGGAAGGAGATAAAATGCGTGTGGTGGTCAGACGAGAATCAGGAGATAAAAAAGGAAAAATGGGTTATAGCAGTTTTCCATACAGGGATTGGCAATGGTATGATCTGGGGATCCGGTTAGGCGGCCCCGATATGATCACTCTTCCCAATGGAAAAACACTGATTGGAAGCCGGGATCATTCTGCCGGTGATTCTCAGGCACGTACCGGGCTTTTCATGCTTGATGAAAACAACCGGGCGGTTAAAGTTCTGGAATTACCCAGTGACGGTGATACCAGTTATCCGGGTTTTCTTGTGGTCGACGATGAACTTTGGGTATCATATTATTCTAGCCATGAAGGAAAATCATCCATATATCTGGCAAAGATAAAACTGACGCTTTTTAATGCTCCTTAATATCATTAGTCGTATATCCGGAAATTGATTCAGCGACTATTGGATCTATATCAATGAGTTTGGAGTAATGTGTCCGGTTCAAAAAATGATTTTTTCCGCTACATCTTTCAGTGTTTTTAATATTTTATTGTAATTGGTACGGAAGTTGTGTCGTGTTTGGTGTAATTAATATGTGGTTGAATATGTGAACTTTATTCGTTGTGAACAACTTCTTTTTTCTTTTTTAATACACTAAGGGTACTTTAATTGATTATTGGCAATATTTATTTTGTACTTTTATAAAGTGATTTAAATGAACTCTATAAATCACATAAATTGATAAATCGGCAAACAGAAATCATGAAAGAAAGAGAAAATATAAAAATAGAATTATTTGATAGACTAAAAGAGGCTCATGCTTTATGGTCTTTCAAAAATCCTGATATCTCTCAAATTTCGGATGAAATGCTAATTGAGAAAGTATTACTTCATTTAGATATTCAGGACATTAACAAGCTTTTTTATGTTTATTTAAAAAGTAAAATTAAAGATGTCTGGATAAATAATATTATACCTCTGGAACCGCAGTATCACTCCTATAATATATTGTTCGCAGCAGTATATTTTAATATCAAAAATCCTGATCGTTATATAAAAGCAAAAGTAAATCAACACATTAAATCATTAATATCTCAATGAAAGGATTAGCAATACATACAGAAGAAATATTTGAACCTATAAGTAAACTGGATTCAATTAAGGAATATGTATTGATTGGAGGGACCGCTTTATCATTACAATTAGGTCATCGGTTTAGTGAAGATTTAGATTTCTGCAAATGGAAAAAAGCTAATAAGGACAAAGAAGAGGTGGCTTGGTATTCTATTGAAAAAGAGCTGAATAATATCGGAAACGTTCAATCAAAAGATATCATAGATTTCAATCAGGCAAATTTTATATTAGATGGTGTGAAATTATCGTTCTACGCTAATAATTTGAGCAAACAACCTTCAAATTCAACCATTATTTCTTTCAAAAATAATATCCGTTTAATGGATATTAAAACAATTGGAATAATGAAAATAGAGGTAATGCTGAGGAGGAGTACATTCCGGGATTATTATGATTTATACTCTATTCTTAGGGAAAATATTAATCTTTCAGAATTGGTTGAGGGCGCTTTGAAATACTCCGGGCATCATCTCAAAACTAAAGATATTCTTGCAATGCTGTCAAATGGTGAAAGATTTACAAAAGATAACGAATTTGAAAACCTTGATCCAAAATATAAAATAACAGCAAGTCAGATTCAGGATTATATGATTGATGAAATCAAAAAGTATAATAATGATTTAGTTAAATAATCATTTTGTAAACCTGTTGTAATCAAGCATTATTCAATCAGTATCATAAGTTGCATTATTATGAAAAAAGAAATACTGTTATCAAATGGTAAGTTACATTTTATTGGATGTAAACTGAATTTAAACTAAGAAAGGAAAAACAATACGCATGACCTTTGGAAATCCCATAATGCCCGATGAGTTGGACTCATATACGAACAGTAGGGAACTCGCTTCCTTTTTGAAAGGGAAAGTATATGATTTGGCAAATAGATATGGTGTATCAAAAAAGTAACTATATTGCAAAATCAAATGACAATTATGAGCAAAATGGACAGACGTAAATTTATTGCAACAGGAATAGCCGGATTAGCGGGCATTACGGTGATTGGTTCGGGTATTGCAACCGGATGCGCATTTTCTGAGAACCTTCCTGTAGATATGGTAAAGTTGGGAAAGACAGGACTGAAAGTATCCCGCATTGCTATGGGTACAGGAACTGTTGGATACAATAAAGGATCCAATCAGACGAGGTTGGGAATGGAAAAATTTGTAAAAATGGCCCGTCACGCCTATGAGATGGGTATCCGTTCATTTGATATGGCAGACGGGTACGGCTCACATCCTTATGTAGGCGAGGCAATAAAAACATTGCCCCGGGAAAAAGTGACATTGCTCACTAAAATTTGGACACACCCTGATGGATCGGACAAGATAGAATCCGTTGAGAAGACTTTAGACCGTTACAGACAGGAGATCAATACCGATTATATTGATATTCTCTTGTTGCATTGCCTGACACAGGGAAATTGGACGGAAAACAGAAAACATTACATTGATGGGCTTTCCAAGGCCAAACAGGACGGGATCGTGAAAAAGGTGGGTGTTTCATGCCATCATCTGGATGCCTTAACCGTTGCTGCGGAAAATCCGTGGGTGGATGTGATCATGGCAAGGTTGAATCCGTTCGGCACTAAAATGGATGGGACACCGCAGGTAGTAAATGAGGTGTTGGACAAAGCCATAAAAAACGGGAAGGGTATTATCGGAATGAAAGTATTTGGTGAAGGGAAACATATCTCTGATGATGACCGGGAACAATCGATCAAATATGTGGTTACCGAAGGAAATGTCCATTGCATGACCCTTGGCCTTGAGTCGGAAGCACAGATGGATGACGCTGTTGAAAGAGTCATGCGTTTCGCCAAAAGTTGATGTTGACGCTACTGGGTATTGCATCCATAGTCAGGGAAATTCGTGGAAAAAGAAATGGGTTTTTCTATGTTGATAGAGTCTGTATCCGCACTATGAAGCATCCTGATTTTTCCTATTTTTGTGAAAAATTTTATTGTGTCAGTATCCGGTAAATCATTTTTCAATTCTGTTCTATCCCATGTCTCATACTATAGACGTTGGTATATCATATTTGGAATAATACTGGTTGCACAGGTCTTTTACTTGTTTTCTCTACCCAAAACTTTGTTTGATAAACCCTTATCTACTGTTATCGATGACCGTAACGGGGAATTGATCGGGGCTAAAATCGCATCGGACGGACAATGGCGTTTCCCGGCAGCTGATTCAATTCCGGAAAAATATATTCAATCCGTTATTCTTTTTGAAGACAAAAGGTTTTATAAGCATCCCGGAGTGGATCCTCTTGCCCTGGCGCGCGCGCTGCGTCAAAATATCAGCCGTGGTGGTACCGTGAGCGGAGGAAGTACCATTACCATGCAGGTAATTCGTATGATGCAGGACAATCCGCCGCGCAATATCTGGCAGAAAATAAAAGAGGCCATACTGGCTACCCGCCTGGAACTCCGGTGTTCAAAAGATGAAATATTACGGCTTTATGCGGCAAATGCTCCATTCGGAGGGAATGTCGTAGGAATAGGTGCTGCTTCATGGCGTTATTTCGGCCGGGAACCGGATGAACTCAGTTGGGCGGAAGCAGTTACTCTGGCTATTTTACCTAATGCACCATCACTAATTCATCCCGGACGAAACAGGGAGCGGCTGTTGAATAAACGTAACAGGTTGTTGGACCGGTTACATGAAACAGGAGTCATATCGTGGGAAGATTGTTCTCTGGCCAAAGACGAGCCGCTTCCGGAAAATCCCCGCGCATTGCCTTCGGACGCACCATACCTGTTGAACAGGATTACAGCTTCATATAAGGGGAACAGGGTAAAAACAACCATCGACCAGTCCCTGCAGGAAAGAGTGAATTATATCGTACAGAACCATGCCTCTTCTTACCGTGGCAATTATGTCCATAATATGGCTGTTTTGGTAGCGGAAGCTGAGAGCGGGGATGTCGTGGCTTATGTAGGGAATGTATATGATCCCGGACAACAGATACATGGAAATCAGGTGGACATTATCACAGCTCCCCGGAGTACGGGGAGTATCCTGAAACCGTTTTTATACGCCACCATGCTCGACCATGGTGAAATTTTACCGGATATGCTGGTAGCCGACATACCGATACAAATACGGAATTTTGCTCCGAAAAATTTTGACCGGAGCTATGATGGTGCCGTACCTGCCCATCGGGCACTGGAACGTTCCCTCAATGTGCCTTCGGTACGTATGTTACAGTCACATGGAATTGAAAAATTCCATTTATTGCTTCGGAATCTGGGAATGACCACTCTTACCCAGCCGGCTGAATATTATGGACTGACCCTGATACTGGGAGGTGCGGAAGGTACTTTATGGGACATAACCGGGATGTATGCCCGCTTATCCCGGATTTTGAAACATTATACGGAACGTTCCGGGATGTATGACCCGGCGGATCACCACGGATTGAATTTTTACACACATTTATCCCAAAAGCTGCGTCCCCGTACCCAGGATAAGGATATAGAGAATTTTGCCCCGATAGAAGCGGCTGCTATCTGGCAGACATTCCAGGCACTTTCGGAAGTAAACCGACCGGAAGAGGAAGCATCCTGGAAATCCTTTTCCTCTTCACGTAAAGTGGCCTGGAAAACCGGGACCAGTTACGGACATCGTGACGCCTGGGCAGTAGGTGTGACGCCTCACTATGTGGTAGGTGTCTGGGTCGGTAATGCTTCGGGAGAAGGACGTCCTACGCTCACAGGCGTAAATTATGCGGCTCCGGTATTGTTCGATGTCTTTTCCCAATTGCCTCATGGCTCCTGGTTTGAAATCCCGTATGACGATATGGCCAAAGCCGTGATCTGCCGTAAGAGTGGTTACCGGGCTTCTCCCATCTGTAATGAAGTGGATACCATGATCATCGCCCGGGGTGGGCATGACTCCGAAGTTTGTCCTTACCACACCATCATCCATCTGGATAAAAGCAGGAAATACAGGGTAAACAGTGAATGCGCCAGTGTGAACGAAATGGTTCATGTTCCATGGTTTGTACTTCCGCCGGCCCAGGAATGGTTTTATAAAAGTAAAAATATCGGTTACAAGCCGTTACCTCCTATTCATCCCGATTGCCTGAACACAGAAGGAGAACAGCAGATGGACCTGATCTATCCGCAAGCCAACCTGACGGTCGTACTTCCCAGGCAACTGGACGGAACAGAGGGACAAGTGGTATTCCGGGCCGCACACCGCAGATCTTCCGCTGTCATATTCTGGCACATTGACCATCAATTTGCCGGCAGTACCCAGGCGCCCCACCAGATTGCTGTTGCTCCCGCTCCGGGAGAGCACAGGCTCACGTTGGTAGATGATAAAGGAAATACCATTACCGGTTATTTTACCGTAGATGAGAAAGAGAAACCGTAAAATTTTCTTATCATTGCATGAAAGCTCCATCATAATAAGTAATATAAAACAATTAATGTCATATTTTCTAAGTGTAATCCATTTGAACAGTGTGACATAAGAAAATAATAAATAGCACTGAGTGCTTATTTGCGTATGTATGTATCATCTGCTTGTTGTATCAGTCCTCAGGGAATATTTATGCTGGGTGAATTACCCTCCTCTCCGGTAGTTCTGGAAGGTAACCGGTGGGCATGTATAGAACCTGACTATAAAAATAGCATCAAAGATGCAAATCTCCGGCGACGGATGAGCAGGATTGTGAAAATAGGGGTATCTGCCGCTATGGAATGTGTCAGGCAGTCGGGCGTGGATCCGGATGCCATTATCACAGCAACAGGATTGGGGTGTCTGGCTGATACGGAAAAATTCTTATCTGCACTGACTGATCAGCAGGAACAACAGTTAAACCCAACTCCATTCATTCAGTCGACATTCAATACGGTAGGCGCCCAGACGGCTCTGTTACTGGGAAACCACGGATACAACACCACCTATGTTCATCGTGGTTGTTCTTTTGAAAGTGCTTTGCTGGATGCTAAGATACAGATCGATGAAGGAAATGCCGGACACGTTCTGGTGGGTTGCTTTGACGAAACAACGGATGTCAGCTTCGAGATCATGCGTAGAATGGGGTTCTGGAAAAAAGATCCGGGTAAAAATAGCTCTTTGTATCAGGACGATTCAAGAGGAACGGTATCAGGTGAAGGAGCCGCTTTTTTCATGTTGAGTAAGCAACCGACTCCTCAATCGTTACCAATCAGTATTTCCGATGTTTATTATTTTAACCAACCCGTCGATCATAACTCTGGCGAACATCTGTATGCCTTTCTGTCGTCACGGAAATATGATATTTCCGGCATCGATTTACTGATATTGGGAAATAACGGAGACACACAGGGCGACAAAATCTATCAGGAAATAGCCCGGCGATTTTTTCCGGGAATACCCTATTGCTTCTTTAAAAATTTGTGTGGTGAATACAGCACAGCATCCGGATTTGCACTATCTTTGGCTAGCGGGATATTGATCCGTCAGGAAATCGGAGCGGCCATGTCTTTTGGGAACATTTCCCGGAAAATAAAAAATGTATTGATTATTAATCACTTTCAAAGAACAAGTTATGGCCTGATCCGTTGTACCATTGAGACCATATGAGACACTTTTAAACTAAATAAGTACGATGCAGTTCCATATTCCCATAGAAAATCCGGTAATTGTACTGGCGCTTTGCCTGTCTATTATTTTGGTTGTTCCTCCTGTCTGCCGGAGGATTGGGATGCCTTCCATTTTCGGATTGATCCTTGCAGGGATTGCCATCGGGCCTAAGGGATTTCACCTGATTGGCGAAAAATCGGGACTGGAGCTCTTGTCTACCGCAGGATTGCTTTACCTGATGTTCCTGATGACGTTGGAGATCGATATGTACAGTTTCCGGAAGAATAAGTTCAAAAGCGTCTGGTTCGGTATTTTTACGTTTTTGATCCCTTTTGTACTCGGATACCTGGTAACCCGTTATGCTTTCGGGTATAGTAATACGGCCTCCCTACTCCTTGCCTGTATGTTTTCTACCCATACGCTGGTATCGTACCCGATTGCAGGAAGATTAAATATCACCAAAACCGAACCGGTAGTGATCAGTATTGGAGGGACCATCATCACTGATATGGCTGTTTTGTTGTTTCTTACCATCATTACGACAGCCTATTCCGGCTCCCTGGATTTGTTTTTCTGGATAAAGACCATTGTTTCACTGGGTGGATTTATGTTCCTCATGTTATGGGTTTTTCCTAAAGTGAGCAGATGGTATTTTTCTCATTTTCAGAGCGATGATTCTGCCCAATATATTTTTATCCTCTGTTCATTGTTCATCGCTGCTTTTCTTGCCGAACTGGCAGGAATTGAACCGATTGTAGGAGCATTTTTATGCGGATTGGCGCTTAACAGGGTAATACCTCATCAATCTTCATTGATGAGCCGTACCATATTTATCGGTAATTCCATTTTTATCCCGTTTTTTCTGATCCATATCGGGATGTTGGTCGATATCACGGTTTTTTTCAAAGGCAGCGAAACTTTGATCCTGGCGGCAGCACTGATTGTGGTGGCCTTATTCAGTAAATATATAGCAGCATATGCCACCCGGCTGATCTATAAATACACTAAAGCCGAACAATTATTGTTATTCGGTTTGAGTAGCTCGCATGCAGCGGCAACTATCGCTGTTGTACTTGTAGGGTATAATATGGGGATATTTGATGAGTATATTCTCAATGCCGTGGTATTGATCATTCTTTTTACCTGTCTGGTCAGTACTTATTATACTGATTATGCCGGAAGAAAAGTGGCTGTGCAGCAAAAAGAGCAGGAGGTCCAGGAGAATAAATCAGACCGGATACTACTTCCTTTATCCAATCCGGAAAGTGCTTTCCCCCTTTTTGATTTTGCCGTTTTGATACACCAGCCTCATGAAGAATCTATTATATATCCGCTTACGGTTGCGACAAAGCCGGTACAGTTGGAGCAATCCATGCTAAAGGATAAAGTCACTATTGAATTTTTTGCCAAGCAGTCGGATGCGGCAAAAGTCAGATTTTATCCGGAAGTACGTATAGACGTCAACATATCGGAAGGTATTATCAGGGCTGCCATGGAACTGCAGACTTCACACATTATCCTGGGGTGGAGCGGACAATCAGGTACGGCACGGTATTTTTTCGGGACGATTCTGGATAATTTATTGGATTATTGTAAGCAAACCGTGCTTGTGACCAAATTGATCACGAAAATTTTGAAATTCCAGAGGATATATGTGATGGTTCCCAGGAATGCAGAACATGAAATCGGATTTCATGCATGGCTGGTGATCCTGCAGAAGATACAGCGCAACACTTCGGGTGAATTGCTTTTTATCGGGGACCGGCAGACACTCTCCCATGTATCCCAAATGAATGAGGTATCCTCCCTAACAGGAAAAAACTACCGGATATTGGATGATTTTCCGGATATGCCTACATTGTCCGGTGAATTAACCGGTGAAGATGTATTTATAGTTATCTCGGCACGCCAGAATACGGTTTCTTTCAGCCGGAAGTTAATTTTGATGCCTCGTGTAATTACCCGTTATTTCGGCCATACCAATTGTGTGATCCTTTATCCTGAACAACCGGATGTTTCTCCCGACAACCTGGGAACCACATTTGGCGGTTTTTAAACATTCAATGATCATGATTCGTATAAAAAGATTCGTAAAAAGTTTCGGATATGCCTTCAAGGGTATCGAGCAACTGATCCGTTCGGAACAAAATGCCAGGGTTCATCTGTTGGCGACAGTTGTAGTTATCATTGCCGGTATTACTGTAGGAATAAGTAATGGTGAATGGGCAGTTATATGTATTGCCATAGGATTGGTATGGATGGCCGAAGCGATCAATACTGCCCTGGAAAAACTGGTGGATATCGTGTCACCGGAAAGGAATCCGAAGGCAAAAGCAATCAAGGATATGGCTGCAGGAGCTGTTCTGATCTGTGCTGTTATGGCCGTTGCCGTAGCATTATTTATATTTGTTCCATATATAATCGGTCACCCGTAACAGGTCACATGTCACCAGTCACATGTCACCAGTCATTATACACTGGTCTCATCTTATTTTATTTTTGGATTTCATCCACCGCCTTCAAAAATATCGGGTCTTCCTGATTAATTACCTGGTAAAGTTCGGAAATGCTCCAAAGGTCGCGGGCAATATAACCTTTGATCCATAGCTTGAGATAATTTTTTGACTGGGCGAATTGTTCCGGTTGTCTTTCAAGTCCCTCTTTCTGGGCAAAATCCTGCAGTTCTTTTAAGGTCGATTCTGAGACCTGAAATTTTTTGTTGAATGTTTCAAAAACGGGGTAATCCTGTTCCAGCCGGAGTCGGTTTTTATCTACATAATTCAGGATAAACCGGCTAAAGATCCCTTTTCCCAGTAGCTTATTGTAATAATCATTATAATGAGCCGTATCCACAGGGACAAAAATATCCGGAGTGATTCCTCCTCCTCCGTATACTGTCCGGCCTTCAACCAATGTCTTAAACTTCAGTGAATCTGCAATTTTAATAGTAGTCTCCCCTGTCAGTTCCCCTGTCTGAAGCCGGGTATATACACCTTTATCATATTCGCTGTCTTCAGTATGGTAGGGTTTCTGGATCATGCGTCCGGTTGGGGTATGATAGCGCGAAATGGTCAACCGGATCATCGAACTGTCCCCGAAAAACATCTCACGTTGTACCAGTCCTTTACCGAAAGAACGGCGGCCAACGATCAATCCCCTGTCCCAGTCCTGTATGGCACCTGCCACGATTTCGCTTGCGGAAGCAGAATTTTCATCGATCATGATGACTAGTTTTCCTTTCTTAAAGGATCCGCCGGATGCAGCCATGTAATTGAGACGCTTATTTTTGTCCCCTTCTGTATAAACGATCAGTTGTCCTTTATCGAAGAAATTACTGGCCAGCTGAACGGCAACATCAATATATCCGCCTCCGTTTCCTGTCAGGTCAAGGATCAGGCTTTTTGCACCCTCCTTTTTCAGTATTTTTAACGCATCATCAAATTCTTTTTTTGAAGATGCTGAGAAGCGGGTTAAACGGATATATCCGATATCCTTGTTCACCTTATAATACGAAGCAATGCTATGGATGGGTATTTTATCACGTATGATGTGAAAAGTCAATAAGCCTTTTTCTCCCTTACGTAAAATTTCCACGATTACTTCGGATCCTTTTTTACCCCGTAGCCGTTTGTGAATATCCATTGTTTTTATTCCTTTTCCGGCAACTGTGTCTTGATCAATGGTAATGATCTTATCCCCGTTTCTGATCCCTGTTTTTTCGGAAGGTCCTCCGGGGACCACGGAAATAATAAGGATCGTATCATTCAGGGTACTGAAAGAGATGCCGATACCTTCAAACGAACCTCTGAGAGGTTCGGTCATCGCAAGCACCTCGTCTTTAGGAATGTATACCGAATGAGGATCCAGCTCCTTCAGCGTTTTCCGGATCGCATCTTCTGCTAATTTCCCGATATTCACCGTATCTACATAATATCGTCCTACCCAGTCAAATAACTGGGCCATTTTATAGGCATTTTGTTCGGTCTGTTTGCGAGATTGCGCTTTTCCGGTAACCAGGACCGATACTAAAAGGACTACGTATAATAAAATCTTCTTTCCGGTCATCATACTTTAAATTCCTGTAGGGCTTAACACGACAATCGGCGCCATCATCTCCTCAAGTGAAATACCTCCATGTTGGAATGTGTTCCGGTAGTAATTCGCGTAATGATTGTAATTTTTCGGATAAATCATGTAATCAGAACCGGTGGCAAAAATATAACTGGTACTTACATTAAGCTTTGGAAGATGAATGGTGGAGGGATCCCTTACCTCATAAATATTTTTGGATTCATAATTCAATAATTTACCCTGCTTATACCTTAAGTTAGAGGAACTTTCCCTATCGCCCAACACTTTTACAGGATTGGTCACGTTAATGGAACCATGGTCAGTCGTGATCACTACCTTTATTTTTTCTTCAGAGAGCTGCCGTAAAACATCAATTAAGGAAGAGTGCTCCATCCATGAACGGGTAATCGACCTGTATCCGGATTCGGAACCTGCCAGATCACGGATCACATCGACATTAGTACGGGCATGTGATAGTAGATCTACAAAATTATATACAAATACAGACAGATCGCTGTTGAGATAATCGTGCAGGTTTTCAACCACCCGTTTTCCCTGTTTTTCATTCGATATTTTTTCATAGGAGAGGCTATATGATAATCCCAGACGTTGTAGTTGCTTGCGAAGTAATTCCTGTTCATATAAATTATGGCTGTCCTCATCTTCATCTTCATCCAGCCAGAGATCCGGATGGAGCTTGGTAATATCCAGAGGCATCAGGCCGGAGAACATGGCATTACGTGCATATTGGGTTACCGTAGGTAAAATGGAGCAATAAAGTAATTCCTTGTCAACTTTATAATAATGTCCGATTACAGGAGCAATAGTATACCACTGGTCCAGCCGCAGGTTATCGATCAGGATCATGACAACCTTATCCTGTTTGAGCATCGGAAATACTTCCTGGCGAAATACATTAGGCGACATCAAAGGTTTCCGGTCACTTTGTTTACCAAACCATTTTTCGTAATTGTTCCTGACGAAGCGGGCATAGTTATTATTTGCATCGATTTTCTGTGTCTGCAGAATCTCATACATTCCCTTGTCGTTCAGTTTTTCCAGTTCCAGATCCCAATATACCAGCTGGCGGTATATACTGGTCCAGTCTTCAAAAGTTCCCGCCATATTGATATCCCATCCCAATTGTGTGAACCTGGACTGGTATTGGGAGGTGGTTTGTTCGGTCACCAGCCGTGATGAATCGGTGATCTTTTTAATAGCCAGCAATATCTGATTAGGTTTGACAGGTTTGATCAAATAATCGGCTATTTTTGAACCAATGGCCTGATCCATAATATTCTCCTCTTCACTTTTAGTGATCATGATTACAGGCAGGACCGAATTAACAGTTTTCATTTCTGCCAGGGTTTCCAGTCCGGAAAGCCCGGACATATTCTCATCCAGGAATACCAGATCAATACTTTTATCTTTGAGGATCTCTATACCATCATATCCATTGGTGGCAGTAACTACGTTATAACCTTTACTTTGCAGAAAAAGAATATGCGGTTGTAACAAATCTATTTCGTCATCTACCCAGAGAATGGTGATATTCTTATCCATAATAAGTTTCTATTTAATGATTGATACAGGAAAACCGTATGTTATTGCCTTAGATATTCTTTTTTGAAGAATTCAATATAGTCATTTACCTTCTTGTCAGCCTCCAGTACGGAATAATTACTTTCGGATATGATCACAGGCGTATGCTGGTATTTAACGTTCTTCATGGTATTCTGGTTCATAACGAATGACCGGTAATAACCCTGTGCCTGCGCAAAAGTAGGGAAACTCTTGACCAACAGGATTACATGGGTGTCATCGATGGTATTGCGGACCAGTTCCAGGTTCGAATTCAGGTAATGGTCCAGGT
>JAISOY010000193.1 GCA_031275285.1 Bacteroidales bacterium
ATATGCCAGGTGATCACTTTCCGTATCAATAAATAAGCAAAACCCAGTAACAAAGCTATTGCAGCAATTTCCCCCATGGAACCACCCATATTTCCAATCAACAGATCGAGTGTTGACGGCACTTTATCCATCACATCGCTCAACGTTTCAGTAGTAGCACCGCTTACCGCATCTGTAGCTCCGCTTGAGACATCAGCACTTTTAATGTTTGCTATACTGCCCTTTACCACTCCCAGCGGAGTAGCCCCGGTATAAGTATCAATATAATCCTGCGGATATGCCCCGAAATTAAATACAGTCTGGAGATTCCATCTCGATATGACCGGTTTAGGCCAGCTGGTCATCTGTACGGGAAAGGATATCAGCATGAAAACCCGCCCTACCAATGCGGGATTGAAAGGATTGTTTCCTAATCCCCCGAAAGTCATTTTACCTACTCCTATAGCAACAACAGCGCCCAGTATCAATATCCATACGGGAAGGTTGGTAGGAACGTTAAATGCCAGTAATATCCCTGTAACGATAGCAGAACCATCACGTAAGGTAGGCTCCTGCTTCATCAGGTATTTCTGGATAATATACTCGGTCAGCATACAGCAAAGCACCGACACTGCAGTAACATATAAGGCTCCCAGACCGAACATCCATACCGATACCAGGAAAGCCGGGACCAATGCCAGCAATACATCGTACATCAGACGATGGACACTGTTACCGCTATGTATGTGTGGTGATGGAGATACAGTGAATAATTTACTCATTTTAGATTTATACTTTTATTTTGAATGATCGACATTGATTATTTTACCATAGCCCTGGCCCTGATATTTTTCAATACGGCGGCCTTTCCTAAACGGATATAATCGAGTAATGGTCTTGATGAAGGACAGGTATAACTGCATGAGCCACATTCGATACAGTCCGCAGCACGTTCAGCCTCTGTACGATCCCACAATTCGCGTTCTGCCACCGCCATCAATAAATAAGGTTCCAGCCCCATAGGACAAACCGATACGCATTTGGCACAACGGATACATGTGCGTACCTGTTTACGATGGGCTTCATTATCTTCGATCAGCAGGATACCCGAACAACCCTTGGTAGTGGGTATATCGGTTTTGGCAAGCGCTTTTCCCATCATAGGGCCTCCGCTAATAATTTTTCCGGTAGTCTCAGGCATACCTCCGGCCGCTTCTATCAGTTTATTGACCGAAGTACCGATACGAACCTTATAATTGGCAGGATGTTTCAATCCTTTTCCTGTTACCGTCACCAAACGTTCTACAAGTGGTTTGTTTTTCTGAACAGCTTCGTATACCGCAAATGATGTGGCCACATTGAACGGTACAATCCCCACATCCACAGGGATTTTACCAGAAGGCACTTCCCGGCCGGTCGTCGCTTTGATCAGCTGTTTTTCTCCACCCTGCGGATATTTTACTTTTAACGGGCATATTTCAATCTGGGGATAGTTGGCAGCACATTGTTGCATATGACTTATGGCATCCGGCTTGTTGTTTTCGATACCGATGATCGCTTTTTTCACGTTCAGGGCTTTCATCAGGATACTAACGCCGACCATGATCTCGTGACCCTTTTCAAGCATTAACCGGTGATCGCAGGTAAGATACGGCTCGCACTCTACTGCATTTACAACGATCATTTCCGCTTTTTTACCCGGAGGAACGGATAGTTTGACATGGGCAGGAAATGTGGCACCTCCCAGCCCGACAATACCGGCTGCGGTGATCTTTTTCACAATGTCCCCGACAGTATCTGTAATCTCCTTTTTCAGGTCGTCCGACAGGTCAATCCCTTCTTCCCATTCGTCACCTTCCACGTCGATCTGTACCGACATCCTTTTATAACCGGAAGTATCAAAAAAAGCATCCACTTTTTTTACGGTACCCGATACAGAGGAATGAATATTAGCGGACACAAATCCGGAACCTTCGGCAATCAGTGTACCTGTCTTCACTTTATCACCCACTTTTACTTTGGCAACGGATGGGGCACCGATGTGTTGGGATAACGGAATAATGACAGATTCCGGTACGGGTAAAACCTCAACAGGTTTACCAGCACTTAATTTATTGTCGGGCGGATGAACGCCCCCTTTGGGAAAAGTTTTTAACATGGTCGGAATTTAATCAAACATGTAATTATAATATTTTATCAAGCCTCAACCGGCGCACTTGGAGTAACCGGTTCTGTTTCTTTCTCAGGTGCGGGAGGAGCTACTTTCCTCGGAGGAAAATTCAATTCCAGGATAGCATCGGTCGGACATTCCGGTGGGCATTTACGGCACATTTTACAAGCTTTAGAGTCGATAAATGCCAGGTTATTCTCTATGGTTATTGCATCGAACTTACACACTTTCAGACATTTTGAACATCCGATGCATGCTACGGAACAATATTTCTTTGCAATTCCGCCTTTATCTTTATTCACACAGGAAACAAAGATTTTCCGGTCTTTTTTATCTTTATGTCGTAATTCGATAATGGAACGGGGGCAGGCTTTGATACATGCTCCACAGGCAGTACAATTATCATCATTTACCACCGGAAGACCCGTTTTTTCATCCATTTCCAATGCATCGAATTTACATACGCGGACACAATCCCCGCAACCCAGACAGCCATAGGGACAATCGGTATCCCCGGTGTATAATACATGTTGAATGGCGCACGATGAGGCTCCGTCATATACATTGGTCCGCGGCCGTTTTTCGAAAGAACCGCTGCATCTGATTACCGCCACCAAAGGATCTTTGGCTTCAACCGCTTTCCCTAATACTTCGGCAACTTTCTGCATGGTATCATTTCCGCCTACAGGACAATACAAAGAAGAAATGTCATCGGATTTTACCAAGGCTTCAGCAAAATTACGACACCCGGCATAACCGCATCCTCCGCAATTGGCAGCAGGAAGCATGTCGGTTACCGTGTCGATACGCGGATCTTCATACACCTTAAATTTTTGCGCCACAAAATACAATATCACAGCCGCAACAATACCTACGGCCACTAAAGTGATGATTGTAAACAGTATTACATTCATTCGAAAATGATATTAATTAATTTTTTTTACTTCGAAACTAAAGGATCTCGCCATCCTGCTATTAAATAATTTGATGAACAGATAATACGGAATCAAAATAAGCAAGGCCAACAGCCCGCTTATCAATTCATTTCCCGTAACGGAATAAGTGATCATCAATGTTACGACAACCAGAAAAAACGGTAAGATATAACCGAACAGTAGTGCTTTCATACCTTTTGACTGGTGCATGGTAACACATACCTTTTCACCCAAAACAAAATCGCCCGAAAAACCTTCGACACATATTTCTTTGTCTTTGTTTTCGGACGGTACACAGTAACTCTTAGCAGCACAACTACTACACGCCGATGAAGCTACAATACGTACGATCATAGTATTGCCGGATAACGACGCAACAGTTCCTTCGTGTTCTACCTGTTTTTCCATTTCGGGGCAAATGTAAAGAAGTTATTGATAAAATAAAATAAATTTTATCAGTAGATTATCAACATTTTAATAGGATATGAATTATAAAATCATCGTAATTAAGCTTATAATACTTACAATTTTCGTGTGCGCACACGAAAATTGTAAGTATTATAAGGTATAACATCTATCTAAGATTTCATAGATAAATATAAACAATCATCAGAATCGGCCAAACACTCCTGCATTGATCACACCTTTACATCCTACACCCAGTTCAAGGAATACACCTATATTTTCTCCGTATTTTATCCCGATAGGCACCACCTGGAAATTGAGATGAATAATGTTCTCCACTTTTTCCTGATCCGATTCATTCATGGGTATATATTTTTGATGTCCGTATATGATGCCTGCAGCAAATGTCAGATACAGGCATAATTTACCTGTATCCAGGTATTTGTGGTCTTTCCCAAGAATCAATGCAAAGTAATTATGCCTGGAATAACCTAATTTTATTTCATCCAGCATATTGTCCGAATGGACATAGTCATGCACTAACATGGCACCGATAGAAGATTTCTCAGATACATGAAGTTTGTATCCGAAATGAAACGGCCCAGTTTGCATCTTGTTGCACCTCTGTGTTCCTGTTTTCCTAATCGCCTCTAAATCGGACAAATTATCTATCCATTTGTTGGTAGAGAATACGCCGTATCCCATATATAGCTCATGGACAAATCCCTGGGCATATTGAGTTTCCGTGATCATTCCAAAACAGAAAATAAATAGAAATATTTTTTTCATGTCAGATAATGGAATAACTCAAAGATACACAAAATAATAGATATATTTATATTTTTTTATGTACTTTATTGGCATTATTATTGTGCGTCAAAAAGAAAGCACACTGGTCATCTGAATATAACTATTAAGCTGTAGAATATACTATGAAGATTATCCGATAAAAATTCAATATAATTTAACTTTATGAAATATATCTTACTTTTTGCATCTTTCCTTTTTATAACATCTGCATGCTCTGTAAGTGAACAGACAGAATCAGTAATAGTCCTGGATCTTTCTCAAAACATACCGGAAAAAGAGATTATCCTGGAAATTGAAAGTGTAAATTATATACCGCTGGAAACAACGGATAAAGTTTTAATGGGCGATCTGCATCGTATTAAGTATATTTCCGAAAATAAGATAATAATATGCAATGCTTTAATTGGCGATATTTTTGTGTTTAATTCAGAAGGTAGAATTATTTCACAATTCAACTATATAAGGGAAAAAGATGGAACAGGGTACAATCGAATTACGGAATTAGTATATGATGAGGCAAATAAAGAGATTTTCGTACTCGATCGTTCAACTTTGTGTCTTGCGCAAGTTTATTCCGAAGAAGGAGAATACAAACGAACCCTTCATTTTCCTGATCGAACGACTTTCTCACCGGTATTTGATTTCGATAATGAAACGTTATTGGCTTATGATGCCGATTATTTAATTTATAAAAGCAATCTAACTGCGAGTATAACTTTTGGCTTTTCGAAAATAGATTCTATAAATTCCATTAATAATAAGCAACCATATGTTTTCTTGTCTAAAAAAGATGGTAGTATTGTATCCAATTTAGATATTTACCTTCCGGAAAGGATATCGACCGTACATGTGAATCAGGCAAAAAAAAGCTTTAGCACCACGCCTACTCAAAAAATCATTAAATATGGAGTTGATTTTTTGCTTACCGATATAGCTTCCGATACTGTTTACCTGTTATCCCAGGATAAAATACTTACTCCTGTATTTGTTCGCAAACCTTCCGTACAACTCATGCAACCACAAACGATTCTTAATATGCAATTGATCACTGATAAATTCCTGTATATGAAGAAACATGTTTTTGATACGGAAAATGGATTTGGGGGAGAATTCGAAGAATTGGTCTATGACAAACAAGATAACCGGATGTATCGGGTTAAACAATTCAAGGTAGCAGACCCCAGCGGAGAAATACCATTTGACTGGAAAGTACTGGGGGGATTTACTGCTTTTAATGAAGGATATTTTCAAAAAAAGAATATGATCGTCAGACGATTATCAGCTGATCAACTGAAAGAGGATTTAGAAACAGGACGGTTAAAAGGAAGATTGAAAGATATAGCATCCAAGATGGATGAAGAAGATAATCCGGTAGTAGAAATTATTCAGCTAAGATAAAGCTCAATAAATGACTTTCAAACAGGCAATTAAGCACTCAGTGCTATTTATTATTTTCTTAAGTCACATTGATCAAATGGATTACGTTTAGCAAATATGACATTAATTGTTTTATATTACTTAATAATGTTATTATTTACGCATGTTTAATTTTCTGCATAAAATAATTTAATTTTACCCCTTCAAAAATAATCATTATGAAAACAGCAGACATACAAACAGAGAAAGGCACCATGAAGGTGGAATTTTTCGAAAAAGACGCACCTGGAACGGTAGCTAACTTTATTAAGTTAGCCAAGTCCGGTTTTTATGACGGATTGACTTTCCATCGTGTCATTCCTGATTTTGTTATTCAGGGAGGATGCCCTCAGGGAAATGGAATGGGTGGTCCCGGTTATACTATTCCATGCGAAACACAAGGAGATAACCAATACCATGACCGTGGAGTTCTTTCTATGGCACATGCCGGAAAAGATACAGGAGGATCACAGTTTTTCATTTGTCATAACAGGCAAAATACACAACACCTGGACCGTAAACATACGGTTTTTGGAAAAGTAGTCGAAGGACTGGATGTGATCGATGCTATTCGTCCCGATGATAAAATATTGAAAATCATCATCCATGATGATACTAATGCATAATTAATAACACTACTTTCAAAAGCATTTGAAGTATAGGTTAAATGATTTTTTAGTCAAGAATAGAACTTGTTTCTATTCTTTTATTTTTTAATAAGGTAGAACATTGAAAAGAAGGGATTTTTTGAAAACAAGCGGAACTGCTGCTGCTTTGGGAATATTAGGATTTTCATGTAGTAAAAACGAAGAAAAAACAATCGGGATCCAGTTATGGACTGTCCATGAAGCTTTAAATGAAAATTTTGATGCTACCATTAAAATCGTTACTGATATAGGATATAAACGGCTGGAAGGCTATGGATACAGGGATGGTAAGTTCTTCGACAAGACCCCTAAGGAAATAAAACGGTATTTTTCCGATATGGGAGTACAAATGACAAGTACACATACTGATATACCATGGATAGAAGATAATGCTATCTGGAATTATTGTAACAGGGCAATGGCTGATGCTGCGGAAGCAGGTTGTAAATGGTTGATACAACCTTATTACCAGATAAAAAGGGAACAGGGTATCGATGGTGTAAAACGCCTGGCCGATCATTATAACAGATGCGGTACAATTGCCAAAGCCAACGGGATCAAATTCGGCTATCATAACCTGACCCATGAATTTGAAGAACTGGATGGAGAGATTCCCTATGAGGTATTATTGAATTATACGGATAAAGATACTGTTTCATTCCAGATTGATACAGTACAACTGGTAACAGCCGGCTATACCTGCCATGAATATATACAACAATTCCCCGGTCGTTTCGGCACATGGCATATAAAAGACACACCGGCCGGAAGAAAGGGTGATAGTACGGACCTTGGGAAAGGGGTTGTTGACTTTAAAGGTATCTTTGATTATGCAGAACTGGCCGGAATGGAAGATTATTTTGTTGAACAGGAGGATTTTGACAGACATTGGACCGAATGCCTGAAACATGATTACGACTTTTTGAATCATGCATCTTTTGTGAAATGGTAGTTCGGATCACAACATATAGATCCGTCATAAATCCGATAATCAACTAAACCTGATTATTTTCCCTGAATTTTCTTTCATTTCAATCATTAATGTATTTTCCCAGCCGGGTTTAATTGTCATCTTTTCTGAAGATAACAATTCTTTAGCCTGTTTTATTTGCGAAAGATCAATATTCATGAATGAAAATACACCCGGATCAATTCGGACATGTATTTTTGTTCCCTCTGAGAAATTGGCTACAACCAGCAAAAAAGTTTTTCCGGTATACCTTAAAAATGCATATTGCCTGGACGGATCAAAATCCGGATTTTGATAATTAAGATACATCAGGTCATAAAAACCTCCTTCCAGAATGGCTTTTTCCTGATTGCACAATTGAAGCAAACGAATATAAAAAGTACGTAACCGAACCTGTTCTTCCGATAATTTACTTCCACCATACAACCCTCCGTTACGCCAGTCCCTTAAAGTCGCCACCGACCAATAGTCGAATATAGATGTTCTTCCGTCCAATCCACTGAAACCTTCCTGGTCCATTCCCCGCTCACCCAGTTCCTGGCCGGCATAGACCATTACCGGATTAGCATTCATGGTAGCTGTTACCACCATAGCCGGAATGGCTTTAAACGGATCTCCCGCAAAAAAATCGGAAGCAATACGTTGTTCATCATGGTTTTCAAGAAAATTTACCATATTTTTCTGTAAGCCGTCGATACTTTGCCAGCATCCTGAAATATCTGAGGCCGGACGTTGTCCGGTAATTACATCACGTAATGTATCATAAAGCCCTACCTTATCATACAAATAATCAAAGTGTCCTTTATCTACATAATCATGGTATTTTTCCGGTTGGTAGATTTCAGCAATGAAAATCAAAGATTTGTTCTTTCCTTTCACTTCCGGAATTACCCAACTCCAGAAATCCACAGGCACCATTTCTGCCATGTCGCACCGGAAACCATCTATTCCTTTCCCTGTCCAATAAATCAATATATCACGCATTTTCAACCAGGTATCAGGTACCGGGTCAAAATGTGGTGTCTGTTGATTTAAATAGTCCACACCATAATTCAATTTAACGGTTTCATACCAGTCATTGAGAGTCGGTCTATTTGTAAAACAATCATTCCCGGATACTTTGGCAGGAATTTCCGAATAATTCACTTTGCCAAATTCCTCCGAAAGTTCCAATGGTTGATCCGGAATATAATAAAAATTATTATTGGGTGTAAATGATTGATTCACATCATCTCCTGAACCAAAATCCTTCTCATCTTCTGGTTTTGCATCCGAAAAATATTCGCGTGCTACATGGTTGGGAACAAAATCCATGATTACTTTAAGGCCTGCTGCGTGTGTCCTCCGGATCAAGGCTTCAAATTCTTCCATTCGTCTCTCCACATTATCTGCCAGATCGGGCGACACATCATAATAATCACGAATGGCATACGGGGATCCGGCATTGCCTTTTACTACTCCCGGCGTACTGTTTCGTATACCATATTTTGCGTAATCGGTTTTGGTTGCATGTTCGATTACCCCGGTATACCAGATATGGGTAAAACCCATATTACGGATCTCTTCCAGAGTTCTTTCATCAAATGCGGAAAATTTTCCAACACCGTTTTCATCAATATTTCCATTTTTCTTGTTGGTAGTATGATCGTTTCCAAACAACCTGGGTAGTACCTGGTAAATTATCATTTTCTGGTTCATATTAAGCCTTGTTTAGTAAGTGTGATGCAAAAATATCGAATTATGGTACAAGAAACAATATTTTCAGGATGTTTTTATCAAAACACAACAAGTATTCTAACCTACACATCCTAACATTCATTTTTTTATTTAGCTTTGCGTATTGAAGGAAACAGTAATAATCCTACTAAATTTCGGGTAACAGATTACCATAGCAGAAATGAGAATATCAATTGATTATAAAACTGAAGAAAACCAATCTGTATATCTATCGGGCAATATTCCCGGATTAGGAAACTGGAATGAATTAGTTGCCGTTCCAATGGTAAAAATTTCAGACTCATCATGGGAATTACAGTTGGAGGTAGAAGCAACAGAAATCCAATACCGTTACCTGATCAGGGATAATGAAAATAATATTATC
>JAISOY010000194.1 GCA_031275285.1 Bacteroidales bacterium
TGTAGGCATTTCATTTTATACATTTCAGGCCATTAGCTATATTGTTGATGTATATAGGAACAAGGCGCCTGTTGTAACCAACATCCTTGATTTTGGCTTTTATTTGTCCTTTTTCCCCCAGTTGGTTGCCGGGCCGATTGTGCGTGCTGCTGAATTTATTCCCCAGATATACCGTAAATACCAGTTGCGAAAAGCTGAAATGGGGCATGCCCTGTTCCTGATCAGTTGCGGATTGGTAAAAAAAATGATGATATCCGATTATATTTCCATCAACTTTGTCGACCGGGTATTTGACCAGCCAGTACTGTATTCCGGCTTTGAAAACCTGATGGCGGTATATGGTTATTCCTTACAGATATATTGTGACTTTTCGGGATATACCGATATTGCTATCGGATTGGCCCTATTGATGGGATTCCGCTTACCCGCTAATTTTAACTCACCTTACCAGGCACATAATATTACCGATTTCTGGCGAAGATGGCATATTTCGCTTTCCTCATGGTTACGTGACTATCTGTATATTCCTCTGGGCGGAAATCGTAAAGGACGGCTTCGTACCGATATTAATCTGATGATCACCATGTTGCTGGGAGGGTTGTGGCATGGCGCCAATATGCGCTTTATTCTTTGGGGTGGGTTACACGGTCTGGCATTGGTCATCCATAAAGCCTGGTCGAAATATTTCCCGTCAAGTTTGATGAGAAGACGACCGGTACCTTCCTTTTTGGGCGTATTGATTACTTTTCATTTCGTAGCATTTTGCTGGATATTCTTCAGGGCGTCGGATATGTCGGTGGCAACAGAAATGATCCGTCGTATCTGTTCTCCTACTTCCTTGTCTGTTATAAAAGATATTATTTGGGGTTACCGTTTTATTTTCCTGATTATACTCGCCGGATTCCTGATGCACTGGACACCTGCCCAATGGAAGGAATATATACGTGGATGGTATATTAAGACACCCATTGTCGTAAAATTATTGCTTGCTATTCTGTTATTTTTTATGATTTATCAAATGAAATCGTCCGTGATACAACCATTCATTTATTTTCAGTTTTAGCAGGTTCCGGTCATTGATCCTTTTCTGAATCCACCATTTCTTCTCATCAAATCTTAATAAAATTATAGATTCCATCGGTGGGGTTACAATAACTTCAGATATTCTGTTCTAATTGTTAAATATTTTGCATGGTTATTGCAATAAATGATGATACTATCATGTACAAATAAAATATACTAAATCACAAAACACAGGAACAATGAAACAGGTATTGAATTTTTCACCTATTTGGGTATTGGTTTTTTTGATTGCATTTACTGCATGTGGAAATGAGGATGATTATAATATGAGATACAATTTCAAATCTTTGGCTGCGAACGGCTCGGAAGCGTCGACTACCTCCATGCTGATGCTGGAGTTTTGTAGGGATATTGAAGGTCTGGTTGTTGCTGATATCGTTTTAAATGCCGGAGAAACCGGAGCAACAAAAGGGGAATTGACTTCAAACGGTTCAGGGAAATACAATCTGACAGTAGATGGTATTACAAAAAGTGGTGAGATATCTGTTGTAGTGGAGAAAGAAGGACGTACGATTAGTCCGGCATCAAGAGCTGTCACCATATATTATTATGTCGCCCCCTGAGTTTTGAAAGGTGTAAAGTGTCAGGGAAGTGATGAGTAATGCTATAAATCAATCTCATATTCAATCAACGTAATCATGATCGATCAATAGCACCGATTACTATTATTTAAAATAAGGCTTCCTTTAAAGAAGGATGAGTCAACATCTTAAATTAGGGATCCATCAGGCAGTAAAGAAAAAAAACATTCTTTTTTATGAAAATATGTTGTAGAGCACATATTTTTTATATCTTTGCAACGTTTCTGTTTAAAATTTAGGACATGAATAATAGTATTATCCTCAATCTCATTAGTAGCGCACTAATTCTCATTAGTCAGCGATAGAGGGTGGTATGTAGTTGTATTAAAAAATAAAAAAGCACAAAGCCATTCTCTAATTCGGGGGATGGCTTTTTTGATTGATCGAATAACAAATAATTAGTGAAATATTAATTCAGAACCCATGAGTGATAAGTTGTATATTTTCGACACCACGCTTCGTGATGGTGAACAGGTGCCAGGTTGCCAGTTGAATACATTGGAAAAAATTGAAGTAGCCAAGGCGCTTGAAGAGTTGGGAGTGGATGTTATTGAAGCAGGGTTTCCGATTTCAAGTCCCGGTGATTTCAATTCAATTGTAGAAATATCCAAAGTGATTACCAGGCCCACCATCTGTGCATTAACACGGGCAGTTGAAAAAGATATTGATGTGGCTGCCGATGCGCTCCATTATGCAAAAAATAAGAGAATACATACGGGAATCGGTACATCATGGTACCATATCAACCATAAATTTAATTCTACACAGGAAGATATCCTGCAACGGGCTGCAGCTTGCGTTAAATACGCCAAGAAATATGTGGAAGACGTTGAGTTCTATGCAGAAGATGCCGGGCGTACGGAAAACGAGTATCTGGCAAGAGTAGTGGAAGCGGTGATTGCAGCAGGTGCTACCGTAGTGAATATCCCGGACACAACCGGTTATTGTACTCCTGATGAATATGGAGCAAAAATTAAATACCTGATGGAAAATGTGAAAAATGTCCATCAGGCGATCCTTGCCACGCATTGTCACAATGATCTGGGGATGGCTACGGCAAATACCATTTCCGGTGTTCTCAATGGTGCCCGTCAGGTAGAAGTAACCATCAATGGTATCGGTGAACGTGCGGGGAATACAGCGCTTGAAGAAGTGGTAATGGCCATCAAGAGCCGTAAGGATATGCCTGTTTACACGGAAATTGATACCAAAAGAATATACCGTACATCAAGGTTGGTTTCCACTTTGATGCGTATGCCGGTCCAACCCAATAAGGCAGTGGTAGGTCGTAATGCATTTGCACACTCGTCGGGGATACATCAGGACGGTGTGCTGAAAAACCGGGAAAGCTATGAGATCATGGATCCTTCGGATGTCGGTATCAATGAATCATCCATTGTATTGACGGCACGTAGCGGGCGGCATGCTTTAAGTCATCATCTGGAACGTTTGGGTTACAAACTGAGCGCCGAAGAACTGGACGATGCTTACCAGAAGTTCCTGAAACTGGCCGACCGCAAAAAGGATATTTCCGATGAAGATCTTCGTGTGATTGTTGGAGTAGGACAATCCGAACAACAGCGCCGGGTAAAACTGAAATACCTGCAGGTGGTCTGTGGGAAATCCAGTATTCCCATGGCAACAGTGCAGCTCAATATTGATGGTGAAATCTGTACTGCCACATCATCGGGTAGTGGTCCCGTAGATGCTTCTTTCAATGCGATCCGCCAGCTTATCC
>JAISOY010000195.1 GCA_031275285.1 Bacteroidales bacterium
AATGCCCATCTTGGGTTCATTTTCAGATTCCTTAACAGGAAACCTATCAATGGGATCAGTATTACAGAAAACCATAAGAACAGATAAAACATACGATGATGGGTAACCGGATAATTAAAGGGTGTGTAAGAGAAAAAGATCTCTTTACCTGGAGCCAGATAAAAATTCCACGCTACAACCAAAACAATCATCCATGAAACGATAATGATCAATGCATTCCGTACATATGGTTGTTGCTTGAACAAAAAGGAATAGGAAATGAATAATAGTATGCTCATGATTACATTCCCTCCAATAAACAGGTATAACACAACAACTAAAGCCGGAATGGTCAAATAATAATATCTTTGTTTGACTATTTGCATTAACAGTAAAAATCCGACAAGAGCTATGATAACAGCCAGTATATAAGCAATGTTAAATTGTACATCCACACTTACAGGCAGTATACATAGAGCCGGAATAAACGTCAGGAACCGGAATGGTTGCAGAAGGAAAACCCGTTCTATGATGTATTGAAATATCCATCCCAACAAGAGAAAAATGGAAACGTAGATGAATATTCCGATCAGCGGGTAATAAAAAAACTGCGTGAGAAATAAACCACAATAGTTGATCCATCCTCCAGGGTGTGATATATGTTGCAAGAAATATGTCCAGGTGTATTGAAACATCTGTGATTGTTCATAATACACCAGTGTCAGATAAGGATTCAACAACGAATACCAACAAACGACAAAGACTGATAATAACAGATACAATGCGATGGAAACCTTATGAGATAACAGCTTTCTCAAAAACTATATTTAATGTTATGGTTGTTTTAAGACATCACTTGATACACAAAAATAGATAAAAAATAATAATAATTTATCATTGTGAAAAAAAGCAGGTCTTTTGACCTGCTTTTTTTATCATTTTTGAGCGGTAAGCGCTTTTTTACAATAATCGACACATTTAGCCACTTCTTTTACGGCATCGGAACCCGGAGGAATGTTATATTCGAGTTCTATGTCAAAAGTAATCGGCCATTTTTTCTTCTGAATTAACTGAAGTATTTCGACAACAGGCGTATCTCCTTTTCCGAATTCTTTGTTTTTATCCGGATCAGAAGCTTTTGGCCCCGTTTTATCCTTTAGGTGAATACTTGCAATACGGTCATGAAGCCTCTCTATCAAATCATTGGGATGATTACCGGTAGCTCCGTAATAATGACCTACATCCAGGTTCAGCATTACCTTCTTTCCACAGTCAAGTACACGATCAAAACTGAAATCAGGATTACCCGGCTGACCATGATTATGCATGATCACATACAACTTATGTTTCTCTGCGAAAGGAGCCAGCCGCTTTGCCGCTGATTCCGAGATCTCTGTTGTAATACCTCTTGCACCAAGTGTTTTGCACACTTTAAATGCGTAATCTATCTCTTCATCAGACCAATTAGGGGCACCAAGCTTCAGTATATCTATTTTTACACCTTTTTGCTTGAACATTTTTTTGATCTCCTTGAATTTGTCCATGGAAACGGATAAACGCCAGTTACGGATTTCATTGGCATCTTTTGTTTTAGGCATACCGGCATATTGCTCTACCGGTCCACCCATCAGTTCTACGGAACTTAATCCGGATTGAATGGCATAATCCAGGACAGCCTGTAAAGATTGGTCGGGCATACTTCTGTAACTATAAGTAATTGCACCGATCTGAACCCCTCCGAACTTTGAATTAGGTTTCCCTGAAGCCATCAAAGACACCTGAGTGGTGAAAACGATGGACAGGATCATTATTGACTTGATCAATGTATTCATTTTATAATTTGTAAGGATTCCGGTATTGATAATTGTAAAGCCTGTGATTGGCCGCTTCCTTATCATCTCCGAAACTGAGGGTTGCCGGATCCCACTTAACCGGACGTTGCAATTCCACAGCAATATTGGCGATGCAGCACAGGGTATTGGTACTGCAGCCTACTTCTACCGGAGCAATCGGGTTTTTCCTGGAACGAACTGCGTCTATAAAATTCTGCATATGCGGAGAACTTACTTCATATTGTCCTTGTTCGACTTTCTGTTCTTCTTTTTTCAATAATTTCGGATTAGAGCATTCGATATATCCGCGAGCTACCCTTAACCAGCCTTTGGTGCCATTGAAACAAATTCCCTGACCACCTTCCTTACGGAAATCCTGTTCAGTCATCACGATCCCATTCTGGTATTTCATAGTGAGATATTTCGTCCCGTTATAGCCTTTAGGTATATATTCACACGGACCTGAACCATCCATACCAATTGCAGCCTGTGATATATCAAACATATGGGCTCCCCAGTCAGCTGTAAAGCCGTTACCGGTTTCCCTGTACCAACGCCAGGCGCCCCATAATTTTTCATTTTGTTCCGGCTCTAAAGACACCGGAGGACATAAATCCGAGTTATAATGAATGTTTGAATCATTCAATGGCCCCAACCATTGGTTCCAATTCAGGTTACCCGGTATTGGTTGTTCCGGTAGATTATATGTCTTGGGAGGATCTCCTACCTTTGCATAGATGGTTTCGATATGTCCGATCCCTCCGCTACGAACCACGGAGATAGCTTGCTGGAATTCCTTGCCGGATCGTTGTTGGCTGCCTACCTGTAATACCCGGTTGTTTTCCCGGACGGCTTTTACCATTTTCAATCCTTCCAGAACCGTAAAGGCCAAAGGTTTTTGTACGAAAACGTCTTTTCCAGCACGGCATGCATCAATGGTCATTAATGCATGCCAATGGTCAGGAGAAGCTATAGACACAGCATCAATGTCTTTCCTGTCCAAAAGGTCTTCATAAAATTCATATTTATCACATCTTGGTGCAATATTCTGATTTTTTTGCCATGCTTCGACCCTTCTTTTGAAGCGTTCCTGCTTGATGGTATCAACATCGCAACCCGCAACGACCTGTACTCCGGGGCATTTTGAAAAACTATTAAAGTCAGAGATTCCCTGTTGGCCGAGCCCTATAAAACCAAGTACGACTCTGTCACTGGGTGCAATTTTCATTCCCTGTGCTGTAACCCAAGTCGGCAGTATGGTTAAACCGGCCAGTCCTAATGCTGAATAACCCAAGAAACGACGCCTGCTCAATGCTGCTTTTTCCCTATTCATTATTACAAAGTATATTAAGATTAATAATTAAATGATAATAAACAAATCTAGTTTTTTCTTTCTTTACAGCCAAATATTTTATCATAAATTAGAATAAAAAAATTGAACCGATAAATTAACAGGAAGAAGATTTCAGGAATATGATCGATTAAAAGTTTGAATCGAAAAATCAGGTTATGTAAATTATATGCGATGAATGAATATTTTTCATGGAATATGATATCTCATTTGTATTTATCCGTTTTTTTCATAATATTGCATATTAGTTATTTTTTATTCAGGTTTTTGAAGTTCCGAAAAACGAATTAATTATCATAAAACACAGAAATAATCATGATTAAACCAGTGAATGTTTTTTTTATCACAGCACTTATTGTTCTGTTTATTGCATCTCATCCCGACAGGTTGAATGCTTGTACACGAGTTGTCTATCAGGGACCTAATGACTTGATTATTACAGCCCGTTCGATGGACTGGAAAGAAGACTGTAAGAGTAATATATGGATATTTCCACGTGGAATGGAAAGGAGTGGGGAAGTAGGCAAAAATCCGTTCCGTTGGGTTTCCAAATACGGTAGTGTTGTCACTTCTGCCTATGAAATAAGCAGTACAGATGGAATGAATGAGAAAGGATTAGTGGCTAATCTTCTTTGGTTAGCGGAATCAGAATATCCCCAATGGGATAATAAAAAGCCAGGTTTATCGATCGCAGTCTGGGTTCAATATATGTTGGATAACTTTTCCACTGTTGCTGAAGCAGTAGTTGATATGGAGAAGGGTAAATTTGATGTGGTATCTGATATGATGCCGGATGGTTCGCGTATGGCGACACTTCACCTCTCAATATCAGATGCTACAGGTGATAATGCCATTTTCGAATACATCAATGGAAAACTGAATATCCATCATAGCCGTTCTTATCAGGTAATGACCAATTCACCTGTATTTGAACAACAGTTGGCGCTTGATAATTACTGGCGTAATATTGGAGGGGTAACTTTTCTTCCGGGGACAAACCGTGCTGCTGACCGTTTTGTAAGGGCTTCATTCTATATAAATGCTATACCTAAAGTGGAAGACACCCGTACAGCCATCGCAAGTGTTTTCAGTGTGATACGCAATACATCAGTTCCGTTTGGGATCAGTACTCCCAATGAACCGAATATTTCTTCAACCCGTTGGAGGACTGTTTCCGATCAAAAAAATAAAGTTTACTACTTTGAATCAGCTCTTTATCCGAATGTATTTTGGGTAAACCTGCATGATGTCGATTTTTCTGAAAAATCATCTGTCAGGAAATTAGATCTTGTATCAGGTAAAACTTATGCAGGCAATACTGTAGATAATTTTGTCAAATCCAAGCCATTTCAATTTCTTGGTGTAGAATAAAGAGGTATTATCTATTTGCATATATGGCATTTTTTTGCTAAATTGCAGTTTTAGCAGGTATCCTTCGTAACATGGTCGGATCATTTGCACTGATTTTATTAATAGTATATATTAATATCCAGAAACCTATTGTATAATAATTATTTAATATATAAGATCATGAACACAACAAAAATTGCAGAATCACTAGGGAAAATGTTTTCATTCAATAATAGTTTGAAACTTTATCATTGGCATATAACGGGAAAAGGAAGTTACGCACAACATATTGCTTTAGATCAGGCTATTGATGATTTGTCAGATGTGTTGGACCGCATAGTTGAAACCTCCTATGCCATGTATGGGGATTTACCTATTGTTATTCCGGAAACAAAGGTGCCGGGAGATATTGTAAAACACGCTACAGACTTTTTTATTTATGTTGGCGAACAACGGGATTTATATCCTGAAGCTTTTACTCAGGCCATTATAGATGATTATCAGGAAGCCATACAGCAATTACTGTATCGGTTGAAAAGATTACAATAATGTTAACAAAAAAGCCGGAATGTTGATTCCGGTTTTTTTTGTTATTTTATATGTGTGTCTATCCATTTGAACATTACATCATAAACATGATCCCTTACTTCCTTTTGAGACAGGATAAGGTCATGTAATCCACCCCTGATGGGGGTAACTTCCACATCTCCTTTTATGTTACCGGATATTTGTTTTATATCTTTTACATTAAGTATGGCATCTCTTGTTTGTAGTTGTTCTTTATCCTTCATATTTGTTACTGATTTCTCAGAATGCATTACCAACACCGGTTGTTGGATATGAAACGGCCTTTTCAGTTCCTCTTGCGCCTGATAAATAGCCCTGATCCATCCCAGGTTGATCTTTGGAGCAATATTCGGTTTCCATTTCAGATCATAATTCCATTCTCCCTGATAGGCTTTATTCAAGTATTTTCCATATTCTTCGGTAAATCCACCTGAAATCTTTACTTTGGGAAAATGCTTGCCAATAGAAGCAACCAGTGGGATCAGTTTTTTGACTATCCAACTTTTATTGAATTCGAAAAAAGGACTGTTCAGGATCACTCCATCAAAAAGTTTCGCTTCGGAATGATCTTTTGCATAGACCGAGATAATCAGTCCACCTGTAGAATGTCCGAATAAGATCACCTGCTTGTTTCCTTCTTCATGGATGATTTGCAAAGCTTTGGTGATTTCCTCGAAGTAGTCTTTTATATTTCTGATATCATTAAATTTCTGATGGGGGAGATATGAGCGGCCATACCTCCTCAGGTCAAGTGCATAAAAGTTAAAATGATGATCATTGAATTGATGAGCCATTTCTTTTTGAAAAAAATAATCATTGAATCCATGGATATATAATACAGCCTTTTCGGATGTAATAGCTGACAAACGACGGACAAGCGTACTGATCACATGTTTTTCATAATCATCCTTTAATTGTATCGTATGTTGCTCAAAACCGTCCTTTAAAATATCTTCTTTATATTGAATATCGGATAACATTTTATGAAGTTGTTGGTTACTGTTGTATAAAGTATTATAAAATATTGGCTTCGGAAAATCCCGGTTTATTATCTTAGTAAATATACGAAAAGTAATTGGATGGCAATATTTTTGCGGCCATCAAATTATGCTACTACTTTTCAATCATTTCCAACAGTTCAAAACCGAGTTCCTGGATCTTTCCCGAGTTTGGATTGAACGCTGAAATGTTGGAGAGAATGATTATTCCTTTTTTATTCTTGATATCCAGGGATATTGATGATGAATAACCCCCTGTTCCTCCATTATGCCAGTATATTTCTTCACTATATCCGGTTTTCAGGATATGCCAGCCTAACCCGATTTTCATATTTTCGTTAACATTGAAGGTGGGGATTTTTGTCAGCGTTAATTCTTTGTTGGCATCGTCAAATGCTGCAAGAGCAAATTTAGATAAATCATTTACTGTAGATAAGATGCCTCCTGCCCCGAATAATACATCAAAGTCCCAGTTTGGAACAACCTTTCCTTCTTCATTCAGGCCTTGTACAAGCCGATCATTTAAGTGATGGCTGGTAAAATAAGTATTAGGCATTCCATATTTTTCTAATACCCTATTTTGTAATAAATTTTGGAAAGTTGTATTTTGCGATAAGCCTAAAGTATAACCCAATAAACCCACTCCTAAGTTTGAATAAGAATACTTCTCATTAATTGGATTTTCTAACAGGATATCATTTTTTAAATATTCTTCCAATTCTTTTGCACCATAAGCTTTATAAGGATTGGATTGGTCTGATAAATCTAAATTTGAAGGTAATCTTGGAAGCCCGGAGGTATGATTGGCCAGGCTTTTGAATGTTATTTGCACATTATCTTTAAATGGAATGCTATAAAAGCGATGAATGTTTTCATCCAAACTTATTTTTCCTTCAACAACCAGAGATGCCAGAACTGTTGATGTCAAGACCTTTGTGATAGAGCCTATTTCAAAAACTTTATCTTTGTTGTTGGTATGCTTCAAGCTGTCATTTTCTTTTATGATGCCATAGAATTTTATATCATGATGGTCAAGGACAGCAATAGATATTTGTGTATGATTGGGGAAAATTTCGCTTTGTTTATAAATTATTTCAGAGATATCTTTTGGAAAAGCCGTTAAAGCGTTGATCGTCTGTCTTGTTCCTTTTTCATAAGCTTTGATGAATAAACCATTGATTTTATTTTGATTGTCTATAGAAATAAGAACTGAAAACAGGGCATTTTGAAATGAGGTTTTGTAATGGGCAAATGTGCCTTGTTGAAAGTCTACAAATTCCTTGTTTTTAATGTTACCTGCCTGGTTTTTCAAATTCTGTAAGAATTCGTTTGTTTGTTGAAGTGGTAACGATTGTTGCATTTCCGGTGAAAAGGAATTGAATATCACTTCAAAATTTCCGGAATTATAATTTTTTTCAAAGGCTTCTATTGCTTTCTGGTAATTTTCGGATTGGGCAAATGCAAAATTGGCCGTTAAAAAGAATAATAATAAACATATTATTTTTTTCATATGCTATAAACAGGTAAATAACTTACATTAAAGCATAAAAATACAAACTTCTATGGAAAAACAATATGATACTTTTAAGATATTTCATTTCATTCAGACAATTTTTATTGTTTTCATACATAGTGATTTACGTCTAATAAGTGCTATTTTCATGATTGTAGTTATCCGGACTTTCTTGTTAGTTGATTATCTGTGTATGGTACTGTATTCAATTTTTTCGTAGATATTTGCTATATGCTTCGTAAGTACAGTGTTAATTTGAATTTATTTGACATCAATAAGTATCATATCTTCTTTAAAGGAATACTTAATGGGTACCGTTAAAGCAAGTCCTTGCAGCAGAGATTCCACTTTTTCTTTTAGATCAAGTTTTCCGGAGCATTTCATACTTGCAACTGTTTCATGACATTGTATGGGTATGCCATAGTAACGGGATAGGCGTGTCGTTATAACATCCAGTCTTTCACTGTCAAAAATGTACAATCCTTCCCTCCAGGATATATGTTTGTAAATATCATCTTCATGATTTATGCTCTCGGTTCCGTTCTTGTATGCATACACATCATTGGCTTTCAAAAAATGATCACGGTTGGAAGAGGAAACATTCACAGCTCCGGAAACAATCACAACTGTAATTTCTTCATTTCCATGTGTTGAAACATTAAATTCCGTACCCAACACCTTAATGTCCAGTTTGGAAGTTCTGACAACGAATGGCCGGTGTATATCCCGGGCAACATCCAAAAGAACTTCTCCTTCTACATATATTTCTCTTCTGTCGTTTTGAAAAACGGATGGGTAAATCAAACGTGTACCGGCATTGACCCATATCTTTGAACTGTCGGATAAAGTTAATACAGATCTCTTGCCATTAGGCACAATCAACTGATTATAGGAAGAAAGGTTGGCTTCACTGATTTTTTGATCGCTAATAGTGATACCGTCCGGATTATAATTTATTTCTGCTACATTTTCTTCAAGGATGACTGTTTTTTCATCAGATAAAACCAACCTGATATCATTCGGCTTCTCATCTTTTTCTGTAATATTCTTGGCAAAAGAAAGAATATCATCCTGAGGTAGCGGGTCTGTTGGATTCCAGAATAAGAAGAAAAGAATCACACATGCAGCCATACTTACAGCTATGGCTATATAATGATAAATAGTTTTTTTTGTTGAAAATGTGTTTTTTGAGATATTATTCCATAAATCAGTAACCTCATTTCTTTCTGGAATTTTTTGTGAATTATTTAGGCTTAATATAAACTCCTTTGCTAATAAATAATCTTCAAAATTGGGATAACTTTTAGATTCAAAAGAATTCCAGAAAATTTGAGAATCTTCATTAGGGTGAAGAATTGATGCTATAAAATATTCATTTTGAATAAAATCATCAAAACTGAATGTTGAAAACTGGTCAATATTTTCTTTTCCAGACATATACTATGCGCATTGTTTATTTAAAACACTTATGTAATCAAAATATACTCAATGGTGTATTATTTTTTTTGAGATGAACCATGAGATCGCTCCTTACCATATATTTTTTTAATTTTTTGAATGGAACGCTGCAAAATATTTGATACCGACTGACTATTCATATCCATGATTTGGGCAATTTCTTTATGTTCTTTATTTTCTATGAACTTATAATACATGGCCTCCCTTTGTCTGTCAGACAATGATGCTAATATGATATCTGCTTTTGCTTTTCGCAATTCAATGATCTCGCCTTCAATATAAATTTCTTCCGTTGATGACTCATGTATCAGAGATTCGTAATTGCCTATCTCGAGTTGTACTTTCTCATCCCTGAAGTGATTCAATAAAGAATTTTTTAAGGATACAAACAAATAAAACCTGATATGATCAGTGATTTTTAACTTATGCCTGTTGTCGTGTATTTTTATGAAAACATCCTGGATACAATCCTTAATAACCTCTTTATTGGAGGTATATCTTAATCCGTAAATAAAAAGAGACTGAACATATCTGTTATAAATATATTCATAGGCTTTTTTATCATTCCTTCTGATAAAAGCATCCCACATTAATGTTTCAGAGGGTTCAATATTCCCTTTTTTTTCCATCTATATAGAATTGTTTTTAATGGCCAGATGAAATGTTCAATTTATTCTCCTGATATTTCGCTATATTCACGTACATTTCATGTGAATAATAAAAACAGGGTAAAATTAAAGATATTTATCAATAATCGGCGTTTCTTCTTAAAAATTAAGATATATCTGAAGTGTATATGTGGAAGGTATAGGGTATTTTCGTCCGTTATATTGTGCCTGTTCAGGGTCCCACAAATCGACTTTATCCCACACATATACATTATTAGCGACAAATTGAAGGTCGATAGATTTTATCCCTATTTTGTTCAATGTGGAATGGTTTAGGTTGTAATTAAGGGTTATTTCCTGTAACCTGAAGTAACGTGCATCACCTTTCCAGAAATCAGATAACTGTGCATTATTGTTATTATACCCATATTGTAAACGTGGAAACCGTGCATCAGGATTTTCTGCCAAAGCAGGGTCTATACCATTTTCCATAGCATATTTCAAAGGTATCCATCTGTTTTTAGGATCACCTGCAATAGATAAAACATTACCATATTGCCCTTCATAAAAAGGAATATATCCCATCCCATTTGTGGCATCTCCCTGACCGTATCCGACATAATAAAAATCAGTCTTCCCGGTTCCCTTGAACATGATTCCCAATGTTATATTTTTATACCTGAATTCTCCTCCTATTCCATACATTAACCTGGGAAAAGTGTTGTATGACAGAGGAACCTTGTCTTCCTCATTTATTTTACCGTCTCCATTTACGTCCTTATATTTGATATCGCCTGGCAAAACCGTACCAAAGTCCTGTGCCGGACTATATTTGATATCGTCTTCATCTTTGAACAAACCTAACGTCTGGTAACCCCGGGCGGAATAAACTGGATAACCCGAATATTCCAGGTAAGGATATTTTTGATAGGCTTGTTCCCAGTTTTGAACTATATTTCTGGAATAAGTGAAGTTACCCCGGATCGCAAAAGATATATTTTTTGTGATCTTTTTTACAAAAGCAGCATTTCCATCTGCACCATAACTTCTCATTTTACCAACATTCGCATAAGGAAGTGTGACCACTCCTACATAGTCGGGAATCTGAACTCTTTGCTGGAAGATACCATTCCGTTGGTCATTAAAAAGGTCTATGACAAATGAGAATTGTTCCTTAAACAAGCGACCTTCAAAACCAATATCGGTTTTTATTGCTTTTTCCCATTCCAGATTGTCGGCCCCCATTACTGACTCAATCACTATTTCTGTGTCGGTCGCACTGCCCCATATATCCCCGGTACCTATACCTACTTTGGTTTGATAGGGGAATTTTACAGAAGTTATCCTGTCATTTCCAACTAAGCCGCAAGAAGCTCTTATCTTAAAAAAGTTTAACCAGGGAAGTCGCTTTTTAATGATATCGTAATTTGTCGGTACCCATCCAGCAGCAATTGAAGGGAAAAAACCATATTGTCTGCCGGGTTTAAAATTTTCCGATCCGGTATATCCAAAGTTCACATCAACCATATAGGTATCTTTATACCCATATGTAATTCTTCCTGAAACACCCTGGTATCGTATCGGTATTGCATCAACGCTGCTTACAGCCTGATCTGTACTTTTTTGATCACTGATATAATAATAGATCAATCCTGTCATACGGTGCTTTTGAAGGATTATTTTCTCATAACTGAGGTTACTTTCCAAATGGTATCGCCTGTATTGTTCCGTAGCCTTGGAATAGTCAGCAGGCCTTTCATCAACAGTCTGTTTGGTGATAAGTACCCCTTCATGTGTACGGCCTTGGGCTATATATAAAGCCGGTTGAATGAACCGTCTTTCAGTGAAATAACTGTTTAAATCATAAGCGCCCTGTATTTTCATTTTTAAGCCGTCAATGAGATATGAAAAATCCTGATTGATCGCTAAGGTTGCTTTTCCCTTATATATCTGGCGGGATGTCTTTCCCGTATGATTGATCATTACATATGGGGATAGCAGGTCATCTTCCCCTGCGGCCGGAAGTTGCCCGTTGGAATATACTATAGGTAGGAGTAATGGATTTATCTGTGATTGTGCATGCCAGATATAATCTGTATTGGCTATTCCCGGTTCATTTCGTAAAGACAAAAAGCCGTCGGTACCAAAATAAATATTGGTCGTTTTGGTCAGAGACAAATCAAGGTTTCCCCGGTATCGATAAGTATTGTATCCGACATTTGAACTGTATATACTTTTTTTATCGTATTTATAGGCTGCAGACTGTTGATTCAAACCCATACTCCAGAAATACCTGGCTACCTCATTTCCACCTCTTACGCTTAAATAATGGCTATGTGAAAAGGAGTTTTTATTGATGATTTCTTTTTGCCAGTTTATATTCGGATATAAATCCTGGTCCAGATGATCTTTAATCAGGGATAATTCGATATTATTGTATAAAGGTCTTCCGTTCCGTACAGATAACGCTTCGTTCACCATTTTTGCATAATCATATCCACCAAGATATTCGGGCATTTTGGAAAGATGCGATAAAGTAACATTTGATCTGGCCGTAAACTGGGCTTTTCCGGTAAATCCCTTTTTTGTTGATATCAAAATGACGCCGTTTGCTCCTCTGACACCATAAACAGCTGTGGCAGAAGCATCCTTTAACACAGAGAAATGCTCAATATCAGCAGGATCAATAGAATTGATATCACCTTCCAATCCGTCAATTAAGACCAGTGCTCCTGAACTTGCACCGAATGTACCAATCCCACGTATCCAGAATTCTGAGATATTTTGTCCGGGTTCACCGCTTGTTAGCAATGATATAATTCCCGGAACTTTTCCACCTAAGAGGTTTGAGATGGATGTGGTAGGTGTTTGCAGTTCCTTTACATCCACAGTAGATACAGCAGCTAAAGAACTGATTTTTCTCTGATGACCGAATCCCACAACAATCACTTCATTTAATTCCTGGACATTCTCTGCAAGTTGAATCTGTATTTTTTTGTCTTTACCTGTAATGATAAATTCTGCATTTTCAAATCCAACAAATGAAGCAACCAGTATATCTCCTTTTGAGACATTGATCCGGAATTTGCCGTCGTAATCAGTGATCACACCGGAATTACGTTTGTCTTTTATATAAATTACCGCACCTGAGAGGGTAACCTCATTTTCGTCAAGAATAATTCCTTCAATTAAAAAGCTCTGGTTTATAGGTATTTCCTTTTTCGTTATAAATATTTGCCGATTTGATATGACGTAATTATTTTCAGTATTTACAAATAGTGAATCTAAAACAGTACTGATACTTTGATCCGTGACATGTATATTTACTTTTCTATTTACATCGACATGATTGTCATAATAAAAGAATACATATTTGCTTTTTTTTTCTATTTCAGCCATCACTTTTCTCAATGGTTGGTCTTCCATGTCCAATGAGATATTCTGAAAATCCTGAGCCTGTATTTCAGAAAAAGATGAAATTATTAAAATTACAACAGATATATATTTTAAATAATTCAACAAATGAAACAGTTTTATAATTTTGCATTGGCAAATATACATCTGTTATTCGTAAAATAAACTTAATCATATAAATATAAATAGTAAATTTTACTTTATATATGATTTTGTTTTCTGATTTTTAGATAAACAAAACGAACTTCACCTCTTCCTTTAAAAAAAGAAGGATAGTTATAAGGGGCTTTATGAAGATGCTACATTTGATTTATTATTAACGTGATCTATAATGGTGAATAATAATCGTGTAATTATAAATTCGATATTTTCAATATCTTCAATATTACTTGAAACACTCTTAGTTCATTTATATTAGTCAGTATCATTCAAAAGCAGCAGAGGTCGTCCATTATAATAGACGACCTCTGTAAAATAGCTTAAAATATGCAAGGGTTATTTAGCGTAACTGATGGCCCTTGTTTCCCGGATAACGGTAATTTTCACCTGACCGGGATAGGTCATCTCATCCTGAATTTTTTTGGCAATATCGTATGATAAACTTTCCGCTTCTACATCTGAAACTTTTTCGCTACCAACGATAACACGTAATTCACGACCTGCCTGAATGGCAAATGTCTTTGTAACTCCCGGATAAGCCAATGCCAGGGATTCCAATTCTTTCAGGCGTTTAATGTATGCTTCGACCACTTCGCGGCGTGCGCCTGGACGTGCACCGGAGATAGCGTCACATACCTGGACAATGGGTGCAATCAAAGTTGTCATTTCTACCTCATCATGATGAGCACCAATGGCATTGCATACATCGGGTTTTTCCTTGTATCGTTCGGCTAATTTCATTCCCAGGATGGCATGTGGTAATTCAGGTTCGTCATCCGGGACTTTACCAATATCATGTAATAATCCGGCACGTTTGGCCAACTTCGGATTCAATCCTAATTCGGAAGCCATGATGGCGGAAAGATTAGCTACTTCACGTGAGTGCTGTAATAAATTCTGTCCGTAAGAAGAACGATATTTCATTTTACCTATTAAACGGATCAATTCAGGGTGCAGGCCCTGTATTCCCATATCAATAGCAGTACGTTTTCCAACTTCGGCTACTTCTTCTTCCACTTGTTTTTGTATCTTATTGACGACCTCTTCGATACGTGCCGGATGAATGCGTCCGTCCGTTACCAGTTGGTGTAGTGCTAAACGGGCCACTTCACGACGAACCGGATCGAAAGCAGACAAAATAATGGCTTCCGGAGTATCATCAACTATGATTTCGACACCGGTAGCAGCTTCAAGGGCGCGGATATTACGACCTTCACGACCGATAATACGACCTTTCATTTCATCGTTTTCTATATGGAATACAGTCACCGAATTCTCGACTGCAGCTTCGGTAGCTACCCGTTGTATAGTTTGAAGGACAATCCGTTTTGCTTCTTTTGAAGCTGTCATTTTCGCTTCGTCCATAATTTCATTGACGTATGACATTGCTTCCGAACGAGCTTCGGATTTTAATGATTCTATCAGTTGTCCTTTAGCATCATCGGCAGACAATCCGGAAATTGCTTCCAGTTGTTCCACCTGCTGTTTGTGAACTTTTTCCAGATCTTCCTGTTTACGTTCAGCAATCTCGATCTGATTATTCAGGTTTTCGCGTAAAGTATCCACTTCCTTTCTTTGACGCTGACTCTCCTCAATACGTTGTGACAAAGAGCTTTCCTTTTGCCTGATCCGATTTTCAGCTTGCGATATTTTCGAATTCCGCTCATTAACCATACGTTCATGTTCTGTTTTCAAATGCAGAAAATGTTCTTTGGCTTCAAGCATTTTGTTCTTTTTTATCACTTCTGCTTCTGCCATTACCTCTTTTTTAGCACGTTCCCGTTTTGATTTAAGAACGAACACATATATGAGGTAAGCGATAAGCACTCCCGCGATAAAAGCAATAATTCCAATAACTAATTCATTCATATGCTTTTAATGTGTTAAAAAAACAAAACCCGCAACGATTCCCCAGACTTTATAAAACCCCAAAAAAACATGGGTAGAGCGGCCAATTACCTCAAACTTCCAACGTCCCGTTAAACGGGATCCCGGCCGAAACCGGTACTAGGCCTGTTTTCAGTAACTCAAGTCCAACTCTAATAATTTAAATGTTGAGTTTCAAAAGGAATGAAAGAACCGTGCGGGCAAACCTTTATATAAAAGAACTTATTCATCAGTACATCGTCCCAACAACCGCTCTAGTTGTTCGCTCAATTGTTTCAATTTATCTGACTGTTCATCCAGTTCCGGATTTTTTTCCAGTTGGATAAGCCTCACCGCAAATTGTAAAGCAACAATAGCTAAAAAATCCTGCACATCTTTATCACCAAATTGCTTTTTTTGATACCGCAACAACCTATCATTAATCAGTTGGGCTGCTTTACGGATCTGTTCTTCTTCCTCTTCTTTATCAATTTTCAGAGGATAAAAACGTTCCGCAATCTTGACATTTATAGTCTGACTCCAACTCATTGTCTGATTTTATCTATTCAAAAGTGCGATACATTTATCAATTTCCCGCACCATGCGATTTACCTGGAGCTTCACATTTTTGATATCTTCCGTAGAAGCGATCAATGTTTTTGTGAGCTTGAGACTTTGGTACTTTACTTCTAAGGCCTCTATCTCCTGGTTTTTTACTCGAACAGCTTCCGACAATTCTTCCACTTGTTGCTTTAACTGTAAGTTGTTCACTTTGAGTTCCTCTGCAACAAGAAGAATGCGGGTAATATTTTCTTCCAATGAGAAAATAATTTCATCTTGAATTGCCATGCCTCTTGTAAAAATCTGATACAAATATAACTGATTATTTTGATATCTGAAAAAGAAATTATCACCAGACAGGCAATTAGTTCGAAAATTATACAACAAAGAAGCCAATCTATTTAGATTGGCTTCTTTGTTGTATAATTAAAACAAGAGACTTATTTACATTTCAGTACTGTTTCAATCTGATATTTGGCATTGGGAACGAAAGCACCTTCAGTTACCTGTTTGTATGCTTCACATGCTTTTCCATTGTCTTTTTTCCCAAAATATGCATTTCCTAATTCAAAATTTAAAGAAGATTTATCTGCTTTATCAACAGTTAAGCCTTTTTCAATTACAGAAATGGCCTGATCCCAGCTTTTCTTTTCATTATAGGCTTTTGCTAATGCATAATATGCAGAAGCATAAGTATCATCTATTTCAAGAAGTTTGGTAAACGTACTAATGGCTTCATCATATTTTTTACCTTGTACGGCATTCACACCTTTATTGTTATAAAAGCTGATCAATGCCCTTGTAGACCTTTGAAGGGTGGAACGATCATTAGTACTCTCAGCTTTTTCAATTGCTAATTTATAATTTTCTTCCATTTTTTCTTCTTCTTTTTGGGTTTGGTAGACAGCTCCCAATACATAGTATGCTTTAGCCATATCCGGATCAAGCTTAACTGCATTATTCAAATTGGATATAGCGGGTTCAAAATCTTTTCCTTGGAAGGCTGTAGCACCGAGTGCATAATAAACATCCGGAATCGGTTTTTCTGCCTTTTCTTTTATATCTGAATTTTTGTATTTGTCTGCGACAGCGATGGTTGTTTCAAAGGCTTTTAGAGCTGCTTCATAATCTTTAGCTTTGACTAATTTTTCTGCTTTTTGCAGATAGAGACTTGGTACTGCCATTTCAGCAACTTCCCTGTTTTCGTCAGCTTCCGGACCAACTTTCTTACTGATTTCAATACATTTTTCTAATTCAGTGATAGCTCCGTCCAAATCTCCGCGACTCATCAATTCTGCCCCCCTGTTACGGGCTTCAGTTGATTCCTGAAGAGTCTGTGCCATGCTTATTGATGTTAAGCCGAACAGAACTATTACAACACTCCATAATTTGCGACATTTCATGGTGGTAGATTTCATTTTTTAAAATTTAATACTTATTTACAAAATTAAATGATTTTTATCTTTTAACAAAAACTATTTTGTTAAAAATTATAAAAACATCTTAAAATCAATTCTATCTGGCTGTGATGAGAGAGTATAAGGTATTAATTTCCATTGTAATAAAGTTATTTGCTGTTATGAAACGGATGTATTTAATATTTATGTGGAATTAACGAACCGGATGGTGGTGGTCCGACAAAAAACGCGATAATGCATAGATAGAATCAAATGTCATTTCCTGCTCATTTTGCTTTAATATCCAATGACCGGTATTTTTTTCCAAAGAAATATATGCATGATCTGGATCCGGAAAATCACTTCCGGAAATATCAACTTGGTAACCAATCCTTTCCAATGCTTTCCGGATCCAGAAAATATTTTTCCCTTCTCCATTCAGATAGATACGGGAGTGATTTTCTTTTTTTATTTTAAACTCACCTTTATGATCATCAAATTGGACTCCGGTTCCTTTAAATAATCCTGATAATCTTTTGTTTATAATTAAATCTTCAGGTGCACCTTCGAATATCTGATCATTAATCATCAACCAAAATTTATCTGCTTCGTGTATCGCAATATTCAAATCATGTGTGGAAAAAATGATGGTTTTTCCCTTTTTCCTTGTCAATTGATGCATTAATTGAATTACTTCATATTTATTGGGCATATCTAAAAAAGCAGTCGGTTCGTCAAGTAGAATCAGGTCAGTATCCTGAGCCAATGTTCGGGCAATCATTGCCCGCTGTTTTTCACCATCACTGATTTCATATATATTTTTATCTGCAAGGTGGGAAATTCCCACTAATTGCATTGATTCATTGATAACGGATATATCTTTTTCTGTAAGTTTTCCGATCCAATTGGTATAGGGGAATCGTCCGAAAGCTACCAACTGTCTGACTGTTAAATGAGAAACACTTGGAGATTCGGTGGATACGATGCTCATTTTTTCCGCTAACTCATTTCTTGTATAAATATTAAGAGGTTTTCCGGCTAGTAGTATTTCCCCGGACAATTCTGGTTGCAGGCGTGCCAGTGTTCGCATCAATGTACTTTTTCCTATGCCATTACGTCCAATGATCGCTATCAGTTCACCCCAGTCTGCTGATAGGTTTATATCAGCCAGAATTGTCTTCTTGGAATACCCTACGGATAAGTTCTCCAGTTTTAAAAAAGTATTATTTTCTTTTAAGCACTCAGTGCTATTTATTATTTTCTTAAGTTGCATTGATCAAATTAATTGCTTTCATAAAATACATCATTAAATTATTTGCATTACTTAAAGGCACTGGTCTTTTGATTTATGTTTTACCGTATGAACAACAATTTGGTAATATGGGTTTTCGAGCCATCCTCATTGGTACAAAAAACAAGGTATACTCCGGAAGCTACTCTTCTGCCTCTTTGATTACGCCCATCCCATACAGCCTGTCCACCCAGGGTCTTTGTCTGATACACCAGATTGCCCGCAATATCTGTAATTTTTACATCTGCATCTTTTATCAAACCGGTGATCGTAATTTCCCCATGATAATCGGGATGAACAGGATTAGGAAAGACATACACTTTCCCGAAGTCATCCCCACTCGATACGGCATCACTACGATATGAAACAATACCATACTCCGTAGCAAAAAAAACTTCTCCTGTTTTATCATTGATGGCTATATCATGTACTTTATTGGATAATAACGGGCTGTTATCTACCGTAAAATGCCGGACTTCACCTGCGTTGTCCTCATTAATCAGAAATACTCCTCCTTTTTCTGTGCCGAACCATTTCCGGTGAGCTCCATCTATTGCTACCGATAATATGTTCTCAGATCCTAGTAATGCATACATATGACTTGGCTCGTGCGTTCCCGTACGATTCGGATGGTAACCGGCCGTATTACCACCATCTAATATGGCAGATGAATTATTATAATATACAGGACCTTGTGCAGTTCCTACCCACATGATTCCATCAGGTGTCCCGGTAATCTGATGATTTTGGTATATAGGTGCGGATCCTGCATAATTGTAAGGAGCGAATCCAATAACTCTATCTGTTTGATCTTTTTCTACAGAAGCTTTGTCAAATACCCACAAGCCATTGTTATGAAGGATAGTCCATATCTTTCCCTGGTTATCCTGTGTGAAATGACCCATTACACCATTGGTTGTCCATTCTGATATTTTCCATTGCTTATTGGAATACAACCCCGTCTTTCGGCCATTACTCACCCACAACCGGTTTTCTTCGTCAATCATGATACCGCCACAATAAGTTGCAGCGTTTTCAGCAAGCAATGGACTGTTTTGATGTGTATAATGCTCCGATAAAAACCCATCTTCAAACACATATACACCTTCTCCCCATGAAGAGACATAATACTTACCCGGATTGTCTGCCGATATATCAATATCCGTGAAATCATGCTGGCCTTCAAACCTGATACTGTTCCATTGATTCCCGGAAAAAGTATGGATTTCTCCCTGTCGATTTAACCGGATGCCATCTTTTCCGATACCTCCGGAAACAGAAATCAGCCGATCTGACTTATATCGAAAAGCTGCTGAATTGTTGGACGAAGGTCCGTTTATGACGTAAAAAATGATATTGTTCGCAGATTGCCATTGAACCAGTCCCATATAATTATCAGCAATCCAATATGTTCCCTTATTATCCATCATGGCACCATGAATATCTACAGGAGAATCTTTATAAGTAGTTATTGTGTTTTGTAGTAAATATGATTGTATATCATATATAAAAAGAGCTTTAGATGTACTGACCAACAATTGATTTCCCGAAACATTTAGCTGATGAATACTTTCTACTGTAAAAGGAAGGTGCAAACTTTCATAAGATATGCCGTTGTATTTAATGATGTTATTGTCAAGGTCACACATCAGCAACATATTGTTATGGTTGACTAATTGGGTGAAAGTACTACCGGAACCAGGTATTCCGGTTACCTTTTCCCAGGTAGAAAAGTCTGTTAAAAAATGACTTCCCATATCTGCCTTTTTTATCCCCTGGCTAGTGGCTGCATAAAAATATCCGTTGTAATCCGTGAAAGCATTCACTTCGACAGGAATACCATGGTCTCCGATGATGTAGGTATCTTTTATCCTGCGTAATTTTACATCTATCACGACAATACCAAATGAACAGGATAAATATACCAGATCATCTTTTGCATAGATGTGGTTGATCCGCTTATTGGTATATAATCCATTATGTTTGATATCCGGAATATTGTATATATCCTGATCAGTTATGATATCTATATTTCCGTTAATATAGCCGGTAACTAAGTATCTAACAGAAGGAACATATTGTATAGAAGATATTCCGGCATCATTCAATCCGTTTATTTTGGTCAGTTTATTTAATTCATTAGTTGAAGGATCATATATGCAGATACCTACTCCATTGCTTGAATATATCTTATTTTCGGTAACAATTACGGATTTAGTCGTATTCCATGAAAGATGATCACGCCAGCCTCCGACCGGTATTTGTCCGTATGCAGTAAAAAATGTAACCAAGGCCGTCAAACAGCTTATTACATACCTGTATATGTTGATGGATAAATTCATGGAAACTTCCTTCTTAGTTATATTCTTTTAACAAGATTTCCGAGAATTTCCGGAAAGCTCTGGCCCTATGACTGATTTGGTTTTTTTGTGGAAGTGACATTTGTGCAAAAGTCTTGTCATATCCGTCAGGTAGAAAAACCGGATCATAACCGAATCCTTCATCACCGTTTTCTTCTTCAATGATTGAACCATCCACGATTCCTTCATACAGTTGTTCCGTATGATGGGCGTCAATATAGGCAATGACTGTACGGAACCGGGCCTTTCGATTGCTTTTTCCTGATAATTCATGTAAGAGTTTGGCTATGTTAGCTTTGGACTTTACAGACTGATCGCCTTCAATACCTGCATACCGGGCTGAATACACTCCAGGGGCTCCATCCAATGCTTCCACTTCGAGGCCTGTATCATCTGCGAAGCAAGGTATTTTGTAACGATCATATATATAACGGGCTTTTTGTAAAGCGTTACCTTCCAAAGTATCCTGTGTCTCCGGAATTTCTTCCGTACATCCTACTTCAGCCAAACTTTTCAATGTTATTTCTGCGGGCATCATGGCTTGTACTTCCTCCAATTTATGTTTATTGGCAGTAGCAAAAATAATATATTCCTTTGTTTTCATCGATCAGAATTTATACTTGACAACTACAATTTATCCATTCAGGATCAAAAGTAGCATGATATTTACTATAAAATTTTATGGCTGGTTGGTTCCATTCCAATACCTGCCATACTATTCCATTCAATTTCCGTTCTTTTGCTTCGACAATCAGACGATCGAATAACATACTTCCTATTCCTTTTCCCCTCATTTCCTTTGTAATAATAATATCCTCAAGATACATCCTTTGTCCTTTCCAGGTACTGTATCGGATATAATAAAGGGCAAAACCGACAATGATGTTATCCTGTATTGCAACAAAAGCCCACCACACCGGATTTTCTCCAAATCCACTTTCCTCAAAATGGGCCAGAGTTACGGTCACTTCATCCGGTGCGTTTTCATATATAGCCAATTCGTGTACCAGTTCCATCAGACGTGGACAATCTTCTTTGACAGCTTTTCTTATGATTGGTTCATGCATTGTTTAAATTTTTATAAGCAAAAATAATATCTGAGAAAACACAGGTATTATTTTAATTTTAAGGTTATTATCCGGATGTATATTTCTTCGGATACTGAAATAGAATAGAAAGAATGGCAGCGATCCCTAACAAAAAAGGATAATAAAGGTAAGGGATTATTTCCATGGGATTGATACCTGATAAACTGGAGGCAATCAGTAATTGTGCTCCGTAGGGAATGATCCCTTGTGCAAAACACGAAAAAGTATCCAGTAAACTTGCCATCCGGCGACGATCAATACCGAAGCGATTACCTATTTGCCTGGCTATTGGTCCCACGATAATTAGGGTAATGGTATTGTTGGCAGTACAAAAATCAGTGATGGTCGTTAATGCAGCGACACTGGCTTCTGCCTGACGTTTCGACCGGATATTCCCGGATAATTTCCGGATGAGCCAGTCAATACCTCCGTTAAAGCGAATTACTTCGAACATACCTCCGGCCATTAATGATACAATGATCAATTCTCCCATATCCATAACAATACTTTTACTCATGGCTCCAGCCCATGACCAGGCAGTAAGATCTGATGTCGTGATACCAATGATTCCGGAAAGGAGAATCCCTAAGGTTAATACTGACATTACATTTACTCCGGCTAAAGCTGTGACCAGCACCACGAGGTAAGGTATTACTTTCGGCCATTCAATTTTTTCCGTGGTTATGGGCGCATCTACTCCCATACCTTGAAATATATAGATCAGCAATACCAGCAAAGCCATAGGAAATGCAATCCGGAAATTTACCTTAAACTTATCCTGCATACGGCACTCTTGTGTACGAGTCGCCACAATGGTGGTATCTGAGATAAATGATAAATTATCACCAAACATAGCTCCGCCGACAACTATACCCACCATCGCAGGTAATCCTATTCCTGTTTGTCCGGATAATCCGACAGCTATAGGTGCCAGTGCGGCTATGGTTCCACACGACGTTCCCATTGACATGGAAATAAAACAGGCTGCAATGAAAATGCTTGCCATGATCATGTTTTCAGGAAGAATATAAAGCATCATGTTTACAGTAGCATCTACTGCTCCCATAGCATTGGCCGTTCCGGCAAAAGCTCCGGCCAGTACAAATATGACCACCATCATCATGATCGTCTGGTTCGCAGCCCCACTGCAAAAGATTTCGATACGACCTGATATTTTTCCTCCCCGCGAAAGTAATATCCCTGTTACTGAGGCAATAAGAAAAGCCACAGAAACCGGCATGTTACTCAAATCTCCTGTTAGCAGCAAAGTGAATGCATAGAGTAGAAAGAATACCACTAATGGTAGCAATGAAACATATTTGGGAAATTGGAATTTCATCCTGCAAAGATACACTTCTGCCAATAAAGTTTAGTGCAGAAGGGAAAATTCGGAATTTTTACTTTTGATCAATTATATATGGTCCTACATCCAATAAATTCTACATTCTAATATCTTAAGTAATTGATTTGCATTCTCCCAATTCGTTTCGTTTTATATCCTACCCGGCAATTCATCGATAAAAGATCTGTTTTTCGGACAATACCTTTTCCATTACTTCTAATTGTTTGATATCAAAATTTTCGACCTGTTTCTCAACCATCTGATTATAAATAAAACTCAACCATTGTTTTATAAAAAATAAATCCTTATTATAGAATTCCTGAAATCCAGGTCAGATCTTCTTATGTTTTATTTAGGTGATGTTTCTTGATTTTTGATTAGTTTTGTGCTTCATTAGTTTCCTAATCAATCTGAAATGAAATACTTACTTTTTCTCATATTCACCATTTTCTTATATGGGTGTTCTACAACAGTTTCGATGCCGGTTTATTTGTATAATAATTACCACGTAGGAAGCAGTGATAAGAGCGAGGCAGGCAATTATGCGAAAACACCGGAGACTTTTCGGGAAAAAAAGGTAATTGATGTTTTACAGGCTGAAGGATTTTCTATGTCGGTTTTTTTTGTGACCGATCCTAAGACAGAAGAGACGAAAAAAGGGATTAAAGTAGTTTGTAATGGGGATAAGAAGAGTAACAGGGCCAATATAGGTTCATTATTTACCAAAGCTGATTATGCGAAGAACCTGTCGTTTGTTAATACGATTGATGTTGATGAAGTGGATCATTTTATTGAGTCTATCGAATATGCTAAAAAAGCATTATCCAATAATGAGATTGGTTTTCGGACTGAATTTTCCTATTTTTCCAGAACGGGAATCCGAATGGGGATTTATTATGATAAATCGATGAGGACCTGGTGGGCTTATTTTTGGTTGTATCCAGAAGAGGTAAACAGTATCTATGTCATGCAGTATTCCAATGTTAATGCTGTGCTTGAAGGATTTAAAGTAGCCAAAAAGAAGCTGGAAGAAGGTATTTAGCCATGTCGTTTTGTTTTTTCCTATGAAACAATTCTCCGGAAAAAACGTATAAACAACTCGAAGGGTACCCATGAAGCATCGATTATCAACATATTTTCACCAGATCCATCATATATTGTTATGTACAATTATATTAGGTATGATTGTGGTTGCGCCTTCTTGCAGCGGAAGCAAACGGTCGGCTAGTATGAGAAAAATAGATAAGGAAGCAAAAAGAGACTATCGGTCGAAAGAAGAGAAAAAGGCAGATGCTGAACGGGAGAAAAAAGAAAAAGTAAGAAAAAAAGAAGAGGAGAAGACATATAGTGAAGCATTAAAACAACACCGGTCTTTACAAAGTGAAGAGATGCTCCGGAAAATGGATTATGATTTATCAGTCTCAAACAAAAAATACGGTAAAAAGAAGGAGTTTTTTCTGGTCAGATGGTTCAAACCGAAAGATGATATAGAAAAAATAGAAAAAAGGA
>JAISOY010000196.1 GCA_031275285.1 Bacteroidales bacterium
TCCCGTAGCAAAATGACAGATAAGCAGTTAGCGACCAAGCAAACGAAGGCAGATGAGATCATGCGCCGTGACTGGGTAGTGAAGGATGGACTGCTTGTTTATGAAGGAAAAGGCGGTGAAAACCTGTGCTCAGAAAAAATGTATGAAGACTTTGAAATGTATGTCGACTGGAAAATTGCTCCTGATGGAGACGCCGGCGTTTACCTTCGCGGAACGCCTCAGGTACAGGTCTGGGACATCGCCCGTACCAATGTAGGAGCACAGGTAGGTTCAGGAGGGTTGTACAACAATCAGAAACACAGGAGTACACCGTTACTGGTCGCTGATAATCCGGTGAACGAGTGGAATTCATTCTATATCAAAATGATTGGGGAAAAAGTCACAGTTTATCTGAACGGGCAGTTGGTGACAGATAATATAACACTTGAAAATTTCTGGGACCGCTCCATTCCTATTTTCGCCAAGGAAGCTATTGAACTTCAGGCTCATGGAACCAGAGTAGAGTATCGTGATATCTATATCCGTGAGATAGAACGTCCTGAATCATATCAGGTTTCCGACAAGGAGAAGGCTGAGGGGTTTGTTCCTATGTTCAATGGTATTGATATGTCGGGATGGGTAGGAAACCTGAAGGCTTATTTTGCACAGGATGGAATGATTGTCTGCGATCCGGCGAAAGGAGGACATGGTAATGTATATACGGATAAAGAGTATTCGGATTTCACCATGCGTTTTGAATTTCAACTGACGCCTGCAGCCAATAATGGTTTGGGGATACGTACTCCACTGACGGGTGATGCGGCCTATGTAGGTATGGAATTACAAATCCTGGACAATGAGGCGGAAGTATATAAAAACCTCAAGGAATACCAGTATCATGGATCGGTATATGGTGTAATAGCTGCAAAAAGGGGACATCAAAAACCTATAGGAGAATGGAATATCCAGGAAGTGACTGCTAAAGGTAATCGTATTACGATTACTTTGAATGGTGTGGTCATTCTTGATGGTGATATTGCAGAAGCAAGTCAGAATTTCACAAAAACAGCTGATGGACGTGACCATCCCGGATTGTCGAATAAAAGCGGACATATCGGATTCCTAGGTCATGGATCAAAACTGGCATTCCGTAATTTGCGGATTAAAGATTTATCAGTTCCTGCTAAGAAGAAATAATTGCATATATATCGTAATACAAAGGATGCTCAGAAACGGGCATCCTTTTTTTATACAATTGAAAAGGACATAGATCCTGTTATGGGTGTTCAAATAAGTAAATGATGTTAGTTTTGTATTTCATAACTAAGTAATACCAATAAATTAATGTCATATTTAATAATCGCAATCAACCTGATCAATGCGACTTAAGAAAACAATAAATAGCACTTAGTGCTTAAAATCAGTATGAATATGAACCTGAATAAAAATGTTTTGAAAATGACGGGACCCATCTATCCATTCTTATTCTGTTTATTCCTTCTGTTTGGAGTAAAAACCTCAACTCTTAAGGCACAGGAAATTTTAGCAGATAAGAACGCAACTCCTCAGACAAAAGCTTTATACAGATATTTATTTGACATACAGCAAAGTGGGAAAATACTGTTGGGACACCATGATGCTTTGGCTTATGGGCATGGCTGGAAAGACGAGTTGGGACGTTCCGATGTGAAAGAGGTTACAGGAAGTCATCCGGCCGTATGTAGTATGGATTTCGGAAAGATCGAACATAAGAATTCCAATAACATCAATGGTATCCCTTTCGATAAAATGAGGGAAATCATCCGGTACGCCCATAAAAGGGGTCAAGTGATCATGATGTGTTGGCATGTAGATAACCCGAAAACACATACAGCGGGAAGTCGTTATCCTGTCGGGACATCCTGGGATAATTCCGATAATGCGGTGGTACGGGAAATCTTACAGGAAGAAAGCCCATTGAATCTAAAATTCAAAGGGTGGCTGGATAATTTGGCGGAGTATATTCATACATTGACTGATGATGGGGGTAATCCGATCCCTTTTATTTTTCGTCCCTGGCATGAGCATACACAGGGATGGAACTGGTGGGGGAGTAAATGTGCGACGGATGAGGAATTTATCGATTTGTGGAAGTTTACTATACGGTATCTGAGGGACCAGAAAGGTATCCACCATATGATCTATGCGATCTCTCCCCAGATGGATCATGTATACCCTAATGTCCGGGAACGGCTCCTGTATCGTTGGCCGGGAGATAATGAAGTTGATTTTATAGGAGTAGATTGTTACCATGGGCGCAATAAGGAGGCTTTTGCTTCTAATGTAAAAGGATTAAGCGCATTATCTGAAGAGAAGGGAAAACCTTGCGGAGTAACGGAGACGGGCATTGAAAGTGTAAATTACCCTACCTATTTTACGGAAGAAATATTACCTGTCCTGGAAAAGAATCATATTTCTATGATCGTTTTCTGGCGCAATGACAGCCGTTCACAGACTCATTTTTATATTCCTTTTAAGGGTCATTCGGCAGAAGCAGATTTCTTAAAATTTGTTCAATCTCCAGGGATCTTATTGGAGAAAGATATGCCTAAAAGGCTTTTGGTTCATGGAAATTATTGAAGTTTGATTTACAAATGGCGATGAAATTACCTGATATTTTTTACTTAAAATATCGGGTAAATCCATATGATCTATTTTTCAGTACCTGAATTTTGCTATTCACGATACAATTAATTACTTTTGCACCCTTAAATCGGTCCGGTAGCTCAGCTGGATAGAGCAACAGCCTTCTAAGCTGTGGGTCGTGGGTTCGAATCCCGCCCGGATCACATAAATAATGACGCGCCTTTCAGCAATGATAGCGCGTTTTTCAGTTACATACGGAATGTATATTTTAAAAATAGCTTACTTGTAATAAATCTACTCATAAAATATTGACGAAATATTGACGGGAAACTGTTACGTTTGTCGATAAATAGAAGATCAATCCTTTTACTTACAGTAAAGAACAGTTGAATGATCCGGCTCATTCACTATTTTTATCCGAAATGTGACTGGAAATAAATTCTGTTGGTGTCATATGGTAGGCTTTGTAGAAAACCCTGTTGAAATATGAGGCTGAACTGAAGCCTACCTCAAAAGTCACCTCATTAATCCGCATATTACTTTCTACCAAAAGTTGGCATGCCTTTCTCAGCCTGTAGTTTCGAAGATATTCTCCGGGAGTCATCCCGCTTATAAGTTTTACTTTACATTAGAGATTCGAACGACTGATAGATAGAATGCCGGCCAGGGATTCCACGGAAAAATCCTCATCAGGCATATTCTTTTTGATTTCATCATTAGGTATTTTAAGGAAGCTTTCATCACTTTTATTCATAGCCAATGTCGAATATGGCATAAGTGGAGAACGGTTAAACGCTTCCAACATACTTTTCCTGTTATTAAATAAGCTGTATATTTGAGCTTTAAGATACTGAATAGAGAATGGTTTTTCAATAAAAACGTCCGCTCCCGAATGGAGTCCTTCGGCTTTTGAAACTTTATCTGTCTTTGCAGAGAGGAGTATTATCGGGATATGGCTATAATTGACATCTCCTTTGAGTTTTCGGGCCAAAGATATACCATCTGTTCCGTGCATCATTATGTCTAATATGATGAGGTCATAATTATCCTTTTCGAGAAGTTCCAAAGCCTGGGAGGCATCGTATGCTAAATCAGCACTGTAAGTTTCGTTTAGGGCGTTACTTATAAAAGAGGTCATATCCTTATTATCATCAACGACTAACAGATGGGGTTTGTCCTTTATCGAAGACTCTTCTGGTAGAGGCAATTTACGAAATGAAAAAGTGTTTTTTCCCGGATCACATATATATAAAGATGTCTCTTCCATTACCTTCTTATCAAACGGGTTGATCTTAGGATAAAAATTTAGAATAAACATAAATGTTGAAGGTCAGATGCAATAAAGAATCATAATATTTTAATGATCAATCGGTTTTTGAAATGTCAACGTTGCAGTATCCCGGATAATTGATAAAGTATCGGTTTTAAAATCAGTTTCTACCCCTACTTTAGGGTTCCTGAAAAATACGGTAAGGGACAGGATTATTACAGATACCGCGAGGAATCCGATTGAAATGTCTTTTATCGTTTTCATAGCTAAAAGATTTGTATTTTGTTTCGTAATGTTTTCTTTTATGTACTTCGAATGCTTGTTTTTGACAACTTTGCTTCTTTATAAGTGATGTGATCACTCATTATTTATATTAATGAATAACTCTTTAATTTGTTCAGAAGTACGTCTTAATAATATGCTGTTTTTTGCAAAAATACCCTCACAGCAGATTTTATAGAATACTCCGGAAATCAGGTATACTAAGCGAATAGAGATATTGTAGAAAGATGCTCCTTAAATATCAAGGTATTTTTGTGTTGTTGGGATAGCGTGATGATGAAACTTTAGTATCTAAAACACAAAATTTTAATACAGATAATAATGGAAGACTTATGCTTATCCTAACCGGAATATGATAAACTTCGGACTTCTGTTTTTCATGATAAGTGAGCATATAAGCCTCTTTTTTTGAGAAAAAATCAGTTATTTTTATCAATTTATCCATTAACTTTGACACTTTATTTTTTTAAATCTGATTATCTGCCTAATTATAAATCAAATAAATCATCAAAATTGTATGAAACTTTCGCATATCGAACACATTGGCATTGCTGTTAAAAGCATTGAAGAATCAAGGAAGTATTATGAAGATGTTTTGGGTTTGGAATGCTACAAAATAGAAGAAGTGGCTGACCAAAAAGTTAAAACGGCTTTTTTCAAGATTGGTCAAACAAAAATAGAGCTATTGGAATCGACAGATCCTGAAGGAACCATTGCTAAATTCATTGAGAAAAAAGGTCCTGGGATACATCATATTGCATATGCTGTTGAAAATGTGGACGAAGCGTTAGCTGAAGTAGAAGCTAAGGGAATTCAATTGATTGATAAACAAGGACGAAAAGGGGCCGAGAGTTTGAATATCGGGTTTCTTCATCCAAAATCAACTGAAGGAGTACTTACCGAACTATGTAGTAAATAACCATCGATGCTTTTGGTAAAGAGCTTGATCAAATTAAATGTTTTTTCAAGCTTGATGCCGGAAGTATTAAATTTTATAAAATCATGTCGCAACAAAGTAAAATTAAGGAACTGATCGAGCTCAGAGCCAAGGCCAAACTGGGCGGTGGCGAGAAACGCATCGAGTCTCAGCACAAGAAGGGCAAACTCACTGCCCGTGAACGTATCGA
>JAISOY010000197.1 GCA_031275285.1 Bacteroidales bacterium
TATACAACAAATTCAGGACGGTAGAGATGGCTTTAGTTATCCCCGGCCTGGTTTTTCCTGTCATAGCTATCTGGGGGCTTCACCTGATTCTGGCCGGAGAGGCAGAAGAGAAACAGCTAAAGAAAGGTTTTGCCTGGTCGTTGGGAGTTACCGGCGGTATCTGTCTGGTTATTTGGTTAATCCCTTCATTACTTCTTGACTTTAAATCTTCTTATGATGCTCAGTTTATCAGTCAGGTACCCGAATGGTATTACAACGCCTTAGTCATCGACCGGGCTTCGCTGGCTTCTTCAGACGCATTTCGCTCCCTGATTTTCATCATATTGGGTGCCGGATTACTTTTCTGGTTCCGTAAATCAAAAACGAAAAAAACCTCTGCCGTCATCGTGAGCGCCGGAATAGCTATCCTGATACTGGCAGACCTCTGGACAATAGACCGCCGTTACATCAATGACGGAAGTTACACCCGTGAAAAGCCGGAAGAAACTTATAAAGAGAGCATTGCCGACAAGGAAATCCTGAAAGACACCGATTCCTTCCGTGTATTGGGACTGGACAATCCCTGGCAAAACACAGATGTTTCCTATTTTCATCATTCGGTGGGAGGATACCATGCGGTGAAACTGCGCCGATATCAGGAATTGATAGAGTACAGATTGAATAAGGAATATCAGCAAATTGTCAATGCTTTTCAAAACGCACGCTCTTTTGAAGATATCTATCCGGCATTAGCCACATCTCCGTCACTGAATATGCTAAACACACGCTACATTATATATAATGCAGAACAGCCGCCTCTGAGAAATCCATTTGCTTTTGGTAATTGCTGGTTTGTGCAGGAAATAGAGATTGTTGATAATGCAGATGCCGAGATTGCCGCGTTGGAAACCATTCAACCGCTGGAAACAGCTGCTATAGATAAACGATTTGCCCCGGAACTGGAAGGATTTACTCCACAACAGGATTCGACGGCTACTATTATCCTGGAGAATTACCGTCCCAACCGTCTCACCTATAAAAGTAAGACTTCGGCTGAGCAGGTGGCCGTCTTTTCCGAAATATATTACCGGCCGGGATGGAAAGTAAAGATCGACGGACAGGAAGCATCACATTTCCGTGCAGACTGGATCTTGCGCGCCATGTGTGTCCCGGCCGGAGAACATACGATTGTTTTTGAGTTTTTGCCCGATCGGTATATTGCCGCCGCTTATGTTTCGTCGTTCAGTTCTTTCCTGATTTTGTTGTTGTTAATTGGAGTAATCGGATGGACAGGGTGGAAAATATGGAAAAAAAATATTCAGTTATAATACCTGTTTATAATCGGCCGGCAGAGGTTTGCGAACTGTTGGACAGCCTGTCACGTCAAACCTGTAAGGATTTCGAAACTCTTGTCATAGAAGACGGGTCGACAGTTCGTTGTGATCTGGTAGTGAAGAAATACGAAGAAATATTGGATCTTCGCTATTTCTTCAAACCCAATTCGGGGCGTAGCCTGACACGCAATTATGGTATGGAGCATGCAGAGGGAGATTTCCTGATATTTTTCGATTCGGACTGTATCATCCCTGAGGATTATTTTCAGAAAATAACGACGTATCTGGAAGAAACAAATGCCGATTGCTTCGGCGGCCCCGACAAAGCTCATGTTTCTTTCTCACGGATGCAAAAAGCTGTCAGCCATTCCATGACATCATTTCTAACTACCGGTGGTATCCGGGGAAGTAAAAAAGGATTGGAAAAGTTTGTTCCGCGTACCTTCAATATGGGTTTTTCCCGTAAGGTTTATCATGCGGTAGGCGGGTTTAAGGATATGTTTGGTGAAGATATTGATTTAAGTACCCGCATACGCAAAGCAGGATTCTCCGTAGAATTATTCCCTGACGCTTACGTATATCATAAACGGCGTGTTAATTTAAAGTCTTTCTACAGGCAGGTTTATGTATTTGGTATGGCACGGGTCGGATTATATCAGTTACATCCTGCATCCTTGAAGCCGGTTCATTTATTGCCGGGCTGTTTTGTTTTAGGAACAGTTTTCTTGTGCTTATCTTCTTTTATCTGTTTATGGGCGCTGCTTCCGATAGGTATTTATCTGTTTGCACTGTTCATTGAATCATGGGTTGTAAACAGGAACTTTTCGATTGCATGCCTTTCCATAGTGACCGGCCTTGTTCAATTAGTTGGATATGGGAGCGGTTTTCTGAATGCGTATGTACGCAAAGTAATTTTCAAACAGAAAACAGATACGGAATCCGAACTGAAAAAGTATTACAAAAAAAGCAACTGATATGATGTTTTTAATACCTCCAAAAGAGATCACACATTGTTTCATGGAACAAACATTACAAATACCGGTACAGACTGTTACAATCAAAGATTCAATATAACGACGGTATAACCTTTCCCGTGGTGGGAAAATCAAACAAAGCAGCTATGGAGAAGCTGATATATCCGGATTTCAGAAATAATAAATTAATGAATACAAAAATCATAAACTGCATGTCATGAAAAAAGCAATTATTTTATTCTGTGTCTTCGCTACTGCAATAAACATTCAAGCACAATGGAAACCGGCAGGAGACAAAATTAAAACACCTTGGGCTGAACAAGTTGACCCATCCAAAGTATTGCCTGAATATCCCAGGCCTTTAATAGAGCGGGGTGAATGGATAAATCTGAACGGCCTGTGGGAATATGCAATTGCGCCGAAAGGGAACGTAGAACCGGCTACTTTTGACGGGCAAATATTAGTACCTTTTGCCGTCGAATCGTCTTTATCCGGCGTACAGAAAGAAGTAGGCGGCACAAATGAACTTTGGTATAAACGTGAGTTTGCGATTCCGTCCAACTGGAAAAATAAGCATGTAAAACTGAACTTCGGAGCCGTCGACTGGATAGCGGACATTTTTATCAATGACATTCTAATCGGCTCGCATCAAGGAGGATATACGCCTTTCTCATTTGACATCACTCCCTATTTGAGCGGGAGAAATAAGCATAAATTAGTCGTTCGCGTATGGGATCCGACAGACAAAGGTTATCAGCCTCGTGGAAAACAAGTGATAAATCCCGAAGGTATCTGGTACACGCCGGTTACAGGCATCTGGCAGACGGTCTGGCTGGAACCTGTTTCCGAAAACCATATAACAACGATCAAATCTATTCCCAATATTGATGAAAATCTTATCCGCGTAACTGTTTCCACAGCAACTTGCCGTGTTACAGACATTGTAGAAGTCAGATTAATCGACAAAGGAAAGGTAATCGCCTCCGCTAAAGGGGTACAAGGAAAAGAGCTTCGCCTGCACATTGATCATCCTGTGTTATGGAGCACGGATAATCCTTACCTGTACGACATGAAAATATTACTCACTTCTTCGGGTTCGGTGACAGATGAAGTGAAATCTTACACCGCTCTCCGCAAAATATCCACCAAACGGGATGCGAATGGATTGATGCGTATGCAATTGAACAACAAAGACCTCTTTCATTACGGCCCGCTCGACCAAGGTTGGTGGCCTGACGGTTTATAT
>JAISOY010000198.1 GCA_031275285.1 Bacteroidales bacterium
CTTTTAAATTCATTTGTAATTACGTGGTCTATAAAGATAAACTATTTTCAAAGTCCTGGTTCAAGAACTATATCCTGATTCTTTTAGGCACTTTCACGCTGGCTTCAGGGATGGTGTTCTTTATAGCTCCGCACAAACTGGTGCCGGGTGGTGTCTATGGTATATCTATTGTGATCCATCACCTGTTGGGCACTCCTATCGGAGCCGTATCCCTCAGCATGGATATTCCGCTTTTGCTGATCGGGATCAAAGTGCTGGGTAAACGTTTCGGGATCAAAACCTTTGTCGGGATTATATTAACAGCCGTATTTGTAGATTTATTGGGTCGTTTCTGGGGCGATCGTCCTTTAGTAGGAGATGACGTACTGCTTTCTTCTATTTTCGGTGGAGTATTGATGGGGTTTGGCCTGGGTTTGGTATTCAGGGCTAAAGCCACTTCCGGAGGGACCGATATTATAGCCATGATCCTGAGTAAATATACCCGTTTCCCATTAGGGCAATCATTGATCTACGTAGATTCGTCCATCGTATTGATCGGCCTGATCGCTTTTCAGGACTGGAAAATACCCTTGTATTCCTGGTTGGTGATATTTATCACCGGGAAAGTGATCGATACTGTGGTGGAAGGTCTGTCTGTAAATAAGGTGGTGATCATCATATCCGAGAAGCATGATGAGATCCGGGAAAAAATACTCTTTAAAATGGACCGGGGCGGAACTTATATCAAGGGAGAAGGAATGTATGAAGGGAAAGAAAAAAAACTGATTTATACGACTGTTAGCCGCAGGGAATTGCCGATATTACTGAGCTATATCAAGGATATAGACCCTGATGCTTTTGTCTCCGTACTGGACGCACACGATGTTTTGGGAGATGGTTTTCGTCCGTTGAAAGAAGCTTCCGACTCATAACCGGCTTTGTTTGTAAAATACGAACAGTTTGTGTTTTTTGTTGTTTAATAACTATTCATCTTATTCATTATACAAAAATGGATCGTCGTAATTTCGTGAAAACCGTTAGCGCAACAGCAGGTGTTACTTACTTGTCCTCCCGGTTTGCTTTTGCAGGATTACCTGTTTCGGACCAGAAAATACGTTTGGGTGTGGTCGGAGGAAATTTTGGACTTGGTTTTTATTTTAATGAACATCCGAACTGTCATGTGGAAGCTGTCAGCGATTTAATTCCTGAACGCAGACAAGCCTTGATGCGTACTTATCAATGCAATAAGTCGTATGATTCGTTGGAAGAACTGCTTCGTGATCCGAGAATCGAGGCTGTGGCCCTGTTTACTCCTGCTCCGGATCATGCGGCACATGCGATACAAACGCTTAATGCGGGAAAACATGTACTCAGTGCCGTACCTGCGGTAATGAATATGAAAGAGGCCTATAACCTTTTCAAAACGGTGAAACGGACAGGGTTGACTTATATGATGGCGGAAACGAGTACATACTTCCAGATCGTGATCTCCGCGAAGAAAATGTATCAGGAAGGAGCATTCGGCAATATATTCAGTAGTGCGGCTCAATATTACCATCCGGGACTTGAGGAACTCTATTTTACCGATAAAGGAGAAACGACCTGGCGACACGGGTTACCTCCGATGTTGTATCCTACGCATGTAACATCCCACCTTGTTGCCGTTACGGGAGAAAGACTGGTTACTGTCAGTTGTAACGGCTGGGGTGATGATAGCCCGATTCTAAAGAAGAACCGGTACAATAACCCTTTCTGGAATGAAACCGCATTTTTTAAAACCGACCGGGGGAATACTTTTTTAGGTGAAGTTTGTTGGAGGGGTGCGCTGATAGGGACGGAACGCGGAGAATGGCACGGAGATAAAATGAGTTATTATTCCGGTTACAAAGGAACCGGAGACCATCAGGTAACCAGTACTTCAAAAATGGGGGTTGATCACGGGGGATTCGCAGTCGCAGAAACAAAAATGACTCCTTACCCGAGGGTAAAATGGTGGGAAACGGAAATGTTACCCCTGCCGATGCGGCACGGGAGCGGACATGATAATTCACATTGCTTTATTACCCATGAATTTATCGATTCATTGGTCAATGAAAGAGAACCGGAGGTAAATATCCGGGAGGCATTGGCGTATACTGTTCCCGGAATCATTGCCCATGAGTCTGCGTTAAAAAAAGGCGAATTATTAAAAATACCGGTTATCGGATAATAATGCGAATCAAGGGTTGAATAAAGGAGGTCTAAAAGACCTCAATGTGAATAACCGTGGGTATAACCCATGGAAAAAATGGACAATATGTTACGGCGTCCCCCGAAGGGGGCGAATACCATATTTACCCTTTACCCTGTTATTTTCAGTGAACCCTTCGGGTTTCGGGACACAAAGGAAGGTGATCTTTCAGCCACGGGTGTAACCCGTGGTTATTTATATTTTATATTCAATCCCTTTGGGATATCCGATAAAATCCAACATTCATTTCAACCCCTGATTCAAATTAATAAATAATCCACAACAATTAATATCATATTTAATAGGAGTAATCGACTTGATCAAAGCGACTTAAGTAAATAATAAATAGCACTGGGTACTTATTTTTGATTATTTTAAAAATAATGTGATATATTTGCAACGAATAGAAGAAAAAAGAAATGAATATCGTACTTACAAATAATTTCTGGTGGTGGCGTTCGCAACTTTTTCGAGTCGTGAATAGCTAATGCCGTATATTTGTATGTAAGATATATAACCTAATACAAAAGGGCCGTCGGATTCACGACGGCCCTTTTTTCGTTTTGTCCAATCTCAAATCAAAAAATAATATGGATTACAATATCAATAAAGATGGTTTTTATGGAGCGTTCGGTGGTGCATATATCCCGGAAATTCTCCATTCCAATGTGGAACAGCTAAAGGCAGATTATCTGAATATCATGGAGGAATCGGGTTTCCGCAGGGAATTTAATCAACTCATGAGGGACTATGTGGGCAGACCTTCTCCTCTTTACTTTGCCGGGCGCTTATCTGAGAAATATAGATCCCGTATTTATCTCAAACGCGAAGACCTTAACCATACGGGTGCCCATAAGATCAACAATACCATTGGGCAAATACTGTTGGCCCGCCGGATGGGTAAAACGCGTATTATTGCCGAAACGGGAGCCGGACAGCATGGTGTAGCCACAGCTACGGTCTGTGCTTTGACCGGGATGAACTGTATCGTCTATATGGGTGAAACGGATATTGCCCGTCAACAGCTTAATGTGCATAAGATGAAAATGCTTGGGGCGGAAGTACGTCCTGTCACCAGCGGAAATAAAACACTCAAAGACTCGACCAACAAAGCCATCCGTGACTGGTGTTGTCATCCTTCCGATACGCACTACATTATTGGATCAGTTGTAGGGCCTCATCCTTATCCGGATATGGTAGCGCGGTTTCAATCCGTCATCAGTGGGGAAATAAAGAAACAGTTACTGGAACATGAAGGCCGCGACTATCCTGATTACCTGATTGCATGTGTAGGAGGCGGAAGCAATGCTGCTGGAACATTTTATCATTACCTGAATGACGAACGTGTAAAATTGATTGCTGCCGAAGCGGCCGGACTGGGGATTGATACCGGGGAATCAGCAGCAACAATCCATCTGGGTAGAGAGGGGATCATACATGGAAGCCGCACGTTAGTCATGCAGACGGAAGACGGGCAGATCACAGAGCCCTATTCTGTTTCGGCAGGATTGGATTATCCTGGGATCGGTCCGGTACATGCCAACTTATCGGTTTCAGGACGTTCCGAAGTATTGGCGGTAACCGATGAAGAAGCGCTTGCTGCGGCATTGGAACTGACCCGTCTTGAAGGGATCATTCCTGCACTGGAGTCGGCTCATGCACTGGGTGTGTTCGGACAAAAAAAATTCCGTCCGGAAGATGTTGTTGTGCTTACACTTTCCGGACGTGGCGACAAAGATATGGATACCTACGTTGAACGATTTACAAAAATGGAAATTTTATGAAAACCAGGATCACAGCAAAAAGGTGCCATCTATTGGCTGACCTGCAAACACCTGTAGGAATTTATCTGAAAGTCAGGGATATGTACCCCCAGTCGGTACTCCTTGAAAGTTCTGATTATCATGCTTCTGATAATAGTTTTTCTTATATCGGTGTTGAACCGATTGCCTGTTTTTCTGTGCAGGATGCAAAAGCGACCATGGAGTACCCCGATGGTAATATCATAATTAAAACGATCGAAGGAGTTAATTCATTAACAGAATTACTGAATGATTTCATATACAGCTTTAGCGTAACAGGCGATACCGACGGGGAAAATGGTTTTTTCGGATACACTGCCTATGATGCGGTGAAGTATTTCGAAGAGGTAACCATCAGGGAAAATGATAGGGAAATGGCGGGAATTCCCGAAATGACCTATCTTTTATATCGTTTTGTGATAGCTGTGAATCACTTACGCAATGAAATGACCATCACCGAGAACATTACCGGAAATGATCCCAGCAAAATGGAAGAGATCATTTCTGTGATCGACAGCCGGAATTTTCCCACTTATGATTTTCAGGCCTGCGGAGCTGTATCTTCTTCGGTTACAGATGACGAGTACAAAGAAATGGTCAACCAGGGGATCAAGCATTGTATGCGGGGAGACGTTTTTCAAATTGTGCTTTCACGACGCTTTAAACAATCTTTTTCAGGGGATGATTTTAAGGTGTACCGTGCACTGCGCTCGATAAACCCGTCACCATACCTGTTCTATTTCGATTTCGGTTCATACCGTATTTTCGGTTCTTCACCGGAGACCCACCTTAAGATCAATGGTCGCATTGCAACAATCGACCCGATTGCAGGGACTTTTTTACGTACCGGGGATGATGAAGAAGACAGGGATCTGGCTCGTAAACTATTGGAAGACCCGAAAGAAAATGCGGAACATGTCATGTTGGTCGATCTGGCACGTAATGACCTGAGCCGGAATGTAAGAAACGTCAATGTTAAGTATTACAAGGATATCCAATTTTATTCCCATGTGATACACATGGTATCACGCGTATGTGGTGAAATAACGCCGGATGCCAATAGAATAAAGGTATTTGCCGATACATTTCCTGCCGGGACGCTTTCAGGAGCGCCGAAAGTACGGGCCATGCAACTGATAAACGATATTGAAAAACACCAACGCAGTATTTATGGAGGATGTATCGGGCATATTGGTTTTGACGGTAACCTGAATCAGGCCATTACTATACGGACTTTTGTCAGTCGTAATAATACCCTGTATTTTCAGGCTGGAGCAGGCATTGTTGCCAAATCTGATCCTGAAAAGGAGTTGCAGGAAGTAAACAATAAACTCGGTGCGTTAAACCGTGCCGTGGATATGGCCAACAAATTTTAAAAATAAAATTTTATGAAAATATTAGTTTTGGATAATTACGATTCATTCACTTATAATCTGGTACATATGGTGAATGACCTGGGATATACGGATGTGGATGTGATCCGGAATGACCGGATTTCATTGGAAGAAGTGGATCGTTATGATAAAATCATCCTTTCTCCCGGTCCGGGAATTCCCTCCGAAGCCGGGATCATGCTCGACCTGATACGGAAATATGCTCCTACCAAGAGTATTCTGGGGATCTGTCTGGGTGAACAGGCCATAGGTGAGGCATTCGGTGCCGGATTGGAAAACCTTTCCGTAGTATACCACGGTGTGGAAAGTTCTGTGGTCATCAAAGAAGAGGATGTCCTGTTTTTGGGACTTGAAGGTCATTTCAAGGCGGGACGGTATCACTCATGGATAGTCAGCGAAGAGAATTTTCCGGAAGAACTTTGTATTACCGCGATGGACAGTGAAGGCCAGATCATGGCTATCAGCCATAAAGAGTATGATGTACGCGGAGTACAATTCCATCCCGAATCGGTGCTTACTCCGGAAGGGAAAAAGATGATGTGTAACTGGTTAAAATCATAAAAAGACGATCATGAAGAAATTATTATACAGGCTTTTCGAACACCAGAACCTGGACCGCAACGAATCGCGCGAGGTACTCATCCGTATGGTTCACGGCGAATATAATGAAAGTCAGATAGCTGCTTTTATCACGGTTTATCTGATGCGCAGCATTACGATCGATGAATTGTCCGGTTTCCGTGATGCATTGCTCGAAATGCGTGTTCCGGTTGACTTGTCGGAATACAATGCGATAGATATTGTCGGTACGGGCGGAGACAACAAGAATACGTTCAATATTTCCACGGCAGCTTGTTTTACAGTTGCCGGAGCTGGTTATCATGTGATAAAACATGGAAATTACGGATCGACCTCTGTGAGCGGGGCATCTAATGTAATTGAACAGCATGGGGTAAAATTCACACAGGATGTGGATGTGATGCGTCGTTCGCTGGATGCATGTAATATTGCTTACCTGCATGCGCAGTTTTTCAATCCGGCCCTTAAAATTGTTGCCCCGGTACGCCGCGACCTGGGCGTAAGGACATTCTTTAACATGCTGGGGCCACTTGTCAATCCTACATTACCCCGTCGGCAAATGCTCGGTGTATATAATTTAAAGCTCGCCCGACTTTATTACTATCTTTATCAGCAGACGGGTATAAACTTTACGATCGTCAATTCCCTTGACGGATATGATGAAATATCATTGACCTCCGATTTCAAAGTGTTTTCAAATGCTGAAGAGACGATTTATTCCCCTGAACATTTTGGATTTGTGCGGGCAAAAGAAAAAGATCTTTATGGTGGTGAAACAGTGGAAGAAGCATCGGGCATATTCGACCGTGTTCTCTCAGATAGAGCCACCACTCCTCAGAAAAATGCAGTAGTTGCCAATGCGGCATTTGCTATACGTACGATTGATCCGTCTTTGTCTTTAGAAGATGCAATAAAACAGGCGTATGAGTCAATTGAGAGTCAAAAGGCATTGCAGGCATTTAAAAAATTTGTCGAAATAAATTCTTAATGATGAATATACTCGATCATATATTAAAAACCAAAAAGGCAGAGATAGATACGGCAAAATCCATCCGGACTTTTAATGACATACAGCATGAAGCATGTTTGGTCACTCGTAGTGTGGTTTCCTTTTCCGAAGCGTTGAATTCTTCCCGAACTGGGGTTATAGCCGAATTCAAGCGTAAATCGCCTTCAAAAGGTTTTATTAAAAAAGACGCAGATCCGGGTAAGATCATTAAAGGTTATTCTGAAAACGGAGCAACAGCAATATCCGTGCTGACGGATAAGTATTATTTTTCCGGGTCATTGTACGATCTGGCAGAAGCGCGGAAGATAACCGGAATACCTTTGCTACGCAAGGATTTCATTATTGATCCTTATCAGGTATGTGAAGCACGTATTGCCGGAGCAGATGTCATTCTGCTTATCGCAGCAGCGTTAACCCCTTTTCAGTGTGCCGATCTTGCCGGATTTGCAGCATCTCTTGGGTTGGAGGTTTTGCTTGAATTACATGATGAATCGGAACTCGGTCATATCAATCCGGATGTCAATGTTATCGGTATCAACAACCGTAATCTGGCCACATTTATCACTGATACCGATGTGTCCCGGAAAATGGCAGGTCTTTTACCTACGGATGTCGTTCGGATCTCAGAAAGTGGAATATCTTCTCCGGAAACAGTATCAGACTTGCGTGATCATGGCTTTCGGGGATTCCTGATGGGTGAAAATTTCATGAAACAGCCTGATCCGGGAAAAGCGCTTGGATCATTCATAAAAGATTTGGAAACATGAAAGTTAAAGTATGTGGAATGCGTGAGATCCGGAATATTACGGAAATAGCACGGTTAGTGCCTGATTTTATGGGCTTTATTTTTTATGTGGGCTCACCGCGTTTTGTAGAGGATCTTCACCCGTTAGCGCTGGATTCAACATTGTCCCCAAAAACAAAACGTGTGGGTGTTTTTGTAAATGAACCGGAAGAACAGATCGAAGAAACAGCGGTGAAGTACAAACTTGATTGTATCCAGCTTCACGGAATAGAACCGCCTGATTTCTGTGTAAAATTAAGGAACAGGTATAAAGTAATCAAAGCCTTTGGGATCGAAAATGCAGATGACCTGAGCAAGACCAACAATTACGAAGGCACATGCGATCATTATCTTTTCGATACAAAAACTTCCGGTTACGGTGGATCGGGACTTAAATTCGATCATCGGTTTTTATCGATGTATTCCGGAAAGACGACGTATTTATTAAGTGGGGGTTTATCGGTTGAAGATGCGGTTTCACTTCATCAGATTATTGACGAACGTTGCATAGGAGTCGATATAAACAGCCGTTTTGAAACGGCCCCGGGAGTGAAAAATCCCGAACTAATCAGGAAATTTATGGAAACAATTAAAAAAATAACGAAATGAATAGAATTGATCAACTTTTCGCAGAGAAAAAAAACAATATTTTGTCGGTTTATTTTACCGCAGGATATCCGGATTATAACGATACCGTGACCACCATTGTAGAACTGGCTTCCCACGGAGTCGATATGATAGAAATCGGAATACCGTTTTCAGACCCTATGGCTGATGGTCCGGTGATACAGCACAGTGGCACGGTAGCACTGAACAATGGGATGACTTTAAAGAGTTTATTCTCCCAGTTGACAGGTATTCGGCAAAAGGTAGATATTCCACTTATTATGATGGGATATCTGAATCCGATCTTGCAATTCGGGATCGAACATTTTTGCCATAGCTGTGCTGAGACAGGTATTGATGGTATGATCATTCCCGATCTCCCGTTTACCGACTACCTGAAGGATTTTAAACCTGTTATCCGTAAATATGGCCTGCATTGTATCATGCTCATAACCCCCGAAACTTCCACCGAACGTATCCGGATGATCGATGAACATACCTCCGGCTTCATTTATATGGTTTCAACTGCTTCAACAACGGGAGCAAAGAGTGGCTTCGATGCAAAAACGATGGCGTATTTCGAACAGGTAAATTCCCTGAAATTGAAAAATCCCCGTATGATAGGATTCGGAATATCCAATAAAGACACTTTCGAAGCGGCAACTAAATATGCAGCAGGTGCCATCATTGGAAGTACGTTTATTCGTCTTGTCGGCGAAAGTCCCTCTATCCATGATGCAGTGGAGAAGCTGGTCAGGATTATCAGGTGATTTTACGTTCCAGTTTCCTGTATGCGAATAATAGATCCCTGGGATGAACAGGCAGATTTTTGTGTCCGGATAATAGAAGCAGGGATAAGGCCGCTTTATCTGCAGGTTGTTTTTCGTAATGACCCAGACAGCTGTAATTAAGATACTTTACGATCTGTAGTCCGCCGAACCATCCGAAAAAACGTTTAGTGAATGTTTCAAGGGACGCGCTATTTTGTTTGGCTATATCGATATGGTAGACGTAATTATTTTGTTTCAGGAAATCCATTAATGGATCAGGAAGGGATGCACCGATCGATGCCATATTATTGATATCCGACCGGTAAAATTCGGGAATAAGTGAGAATAATTCTTTCAGATCCCTGAATGGTTCGATGGGGTAGGTGTATAATGCCTGTTCACCATCGTTCATCCAGCGGCGCATACTTGCACCTGTTCCGAAAGGTACGCGATCAGAAATTCGTGGAGACGGGATGACCCTTGTAGTATTGATCTCCACATAATCTCCCAGTGGGATGATCTTATGTAGGAAATGGAAATCTTCGCCGGCTTTTCGTTTATTCATGCCTCCTTGTTTCACATAAGCAGATGCCCGGACGGCAAAGGAAGAACCAACCGTATGATAGGCGTATGGAAATCCGGTGTATCTCATGGCTTGATTCAAATATCTCAGGTGTAGCTCATAAAGTATGGATCCGG
>JAISOY010000199.1 GCA_031275285.1 Bacteroidales bacterium
TACCAAGAATATCACTCACTTTTTTATGATCACTGATGTTATAGTACAACAATCCTGTAACCCGGTGATTATCGGCGAAGATATTCTCGTAGGTCATAGTCGATTCGAAAAAGAATTTCCTGTATTGGTCCTGACTGTATCCATAAGCTGTTTGCTGGGCTTGTATCCTTCTTACTAACCTTAAAGATCCGTCGACATTCCGCCCTTCGGCAAAATACAGATCCGGAAGAGTCATACGGTCTTCGTCGAAATAATTGGTAGCCGTATAAGCTCCTTGTGCTCTCATTCTAAGGCCTTTGAGTATTTTAGAAAAATCCTGTTCAACAGATAAAGTAATCTGCAAATTACTTTGTTCTTTGGTTCTGATCCCTGTGTGATTTAGCAATACGTAAGGAGAAACGGTATTGTAACCTGTCCCGTAAGCAGGAATGTCACCAGTAGAATACACCTTAGGAATAGTAATTGAAGTTAACATTGCCAAAGACTGCCATAATTGATCCGTACTATTTATTCCCGGCAAAGTATTTTTTGAATAAAATCCCTCCGACCCGAAATAGATTTTTGTACTTTCTGTCAGGTTAATATCTATATTGGAACGGAAAGTATACTTATTATAGCCTATATTCTTATTATAATCGCTATTGGATGCTTGCTTGTATGCTGCCGGTTCGTTGGACAGCCCGAGGCTAACGAAATAACGGGCCAGCTTACCTCCGCCACGGATACTGGCATAATAACTTTGCTTATAAGTATTTTTTTTCATGATCTCTTTCTGCCAGTCGATATTTGGATACAGATCCAGATCCAATCCTCTTTGGATCAGTGTCAGTTCCATATCCGAATACAAGGGTAGATCCCCCCTGACAACACGGGCTTCATTAGCCAACAAGGCATAATCGTATGAATCTACATATTCGGGCATTCTGGTAATGTGTGAAAGGGTAAAATTAGCCCTTCCTGTGATCTGTAATTTACCTTCTTCACCACGTTTGGTAGTCACCAGGACCACACCGTTTGCTCCACGAACGCCGTATACAGCGGTAGCCGAAGCATCTTTCAGTACCGAAAAACTTTCAACATCGGCAGGGTCTATATCACTCAGGTTACCTTCCAAACCATCGATCAGTACCAATGCGCTCGAATTGGCCCCAAAAGTACCGATACCACGTACCCAGAATTCAGAGATATCATCTCCAGGTTCACCGCTGGTTTGCATGCTAATAATACCTGGAATACGACCCCCGATCATATTGTTGATTGATGAGCCCGGAGTTTGTAATTCCTTGACATTAACCGAAGAGATCGCTCCTACGACACTGACCTTACGCTGCGTGGTACCCATACCTGTAACAACGGCTTCTTCCAGCATAATGGCACCTTCTTTCATAGACACCTGTAAATTGGGTTCATCTTTGGAAACAAGGTATTCGAATGTTTCATATCCGACGGATGAAAAAACAATCACATCTCCTCTGGTAGCTTTGATGGAAAATTTACCGTCTATATCGGTGGTGGTTCCCATACCCGGGCGGTCCTTCAGATAAATGGTCACTCCGGGAATGGTTTCTTGGCTCGCTCCATCTGTCACCACACCGCTAACAGTCAGTTGGTTCTGGGCAAACGCAGTATAATAAGTCAATAATAACAATACAATACAAATAATTCGATTCATTATGTTCGTTTTTACTGGATGGATAATTTCCTGACACATTGATTCCCATAATCTGCAATATATACGGATCCGTCATTAGCCACCGTCACACCCCATGGGGTATTCAACATAGCATAATCCTGGGTTCCGTCCAGGTAACCCGAAGTACCCGGAATGCCGATGACTGTACTGACGATGCCTTCCGGCGTAATCTTACGAATACAATGGTTACCTTTATCTGCAACAAACAGATTGCCGTCATCATCAAAGTCGACTTGAATTACTTCGTTGAACCGGGCATCTAAACGGTCTCCGTCTGCATGTCCGGGCGTACCCCTGCTTCCCGCAAACAATTCAATTTCATTGGTGAGTATGTTGAACCGGTAAATGCAATACAGATTTCTGGCAGCCATGTACAACATATGTTTTTCTGTCGGATGGAACATTGAAAAATAATTGGAATTGAGGCTGGGAGTAAGGCTACCTAAATTAAACATAGGTTTCATTTCCCGGGTAGCAGGATTGATCTGTACTACATATGAATTAGTACGGGAGCCAAAATATATCATACCGTCCAATGCACATGATGCAAATTGGTGTTTATACGAAAAACTCCAGGAACTGATTCCTATATCCGGATTACCTACCAGTACAGGATTTATGTTCCGGTAGGAGAATCCGTCATCCAGGGAAAATCTCAGATAGGCATAACCGCTGTTGGCTGGTACCAACACATGCCTGCCTGTAGAAAGATCAATGGTCGGGGCGTTGTATGAACCTGATTCCATTATTTTGGAAACCATATTTGCTTCTTCATTGATCAGGAATAATCCGGCTCCTTCATTTGATACAAATACATTGTATTCATCATCTACACAAATAAATTGCGGTTTCTGGATCCTGGCTTCCGATAATGTTCCCGCTGTGCTTGTATTTGCACCTGGTATCCCTACTACAGTAGAAATTCCAATGGTGGTTGTATACTCAAAAGTAGTCGGATATGCCACCGAATCCGATCCTACAACAACGGATATCGTACAAGTATCCCCTGGTTGCCTTGGTGTAATAGCATAGATAATATCACCGGCCGATTGTACTACTGCTGCTTTTTTCTTATTGAAATAAACCTTGATTTTAGAAGGATCATTACCAAAGTTATTGCCTTCCAGAAGAATTTTTGTCGCCATTCCGCCTGAATCCGGGTAAAAATGAGTTACTTCTACCGGTTTATTCGGATCATAAGGTTGGTTTGCATCCTTATTATCATCCGAATCATTGTTGCATGAAACAAAACATAATGCAGCTATGAAACATGCGATTAATGGTATTTTCATAATTTATTAGATTTAAATAAAAAGATAGATTTTATGTTTTTGATTGATGTTTGGTTTAAAAGTTTTGCTGTTTTTTGTCATAGGCTGAAAATTAAAAAGGTGATGATTTTCTATTAAGGTTAAATTATATTTTGTGAATTATTCCGTGTGCGCACACGGAA